>JAGORB010000025.1 GCA_018063065.1 Minisyncoccota bacterium | reverse complement strand
TAAGATAAATATGGACCAGGATTTTAAGGTGAAGGTGGGGGAGTTTGAGGGGCCGTTGGGGGTCTTGTTGGACTTGATTGAGAAGCGCAAGATGCACATCTCTAATGTGTCACTCGCGGCCGTCACCGATGATTACTTGGCTTACCTCCACGCTCACCCAGAATTGCCCCCGGGAGAATTGGCCAACTTTATTTTAATTGCTTCCACTTTAATGTTGATCAAGTCATTATCTCTCTTGCCAAACTTGCAAGTGACACCAGAAGAGAGCGCCAGTATTGAAGATCTTGAGCGCCGGCTTAAACTGTATGCCGAGGCCAAAGAATTGGCTGAAGAAATTAAGAAGCAGTGGGGGAGCAAGCCCATCTTCTTCCCCGCCAAGGATCGGCCCTTCACACCCGTCTTTGCTCCCGCGCCGGATATCTCGATTAATTCTCTCGCCACCACTTTAGGTGAATTATTAAAGTCCTTGCCAAAGGTAGAAAAGATTCCCGAGACAATTGTTAAAAAAATTATTAGTCTGGAAGAAGTAATTACCAACTTGGCCGAGCGGGTGCAGAAGTCCTTCTCGCTCAAGTGGAGCGAGATCAAGGCGGAGAATAAGGGTGAGAAGGTAACGATGATCGTCCACTTCCTCGGTCTCTTAGAATTGGTTAAACAAGGTATGTTGGCGGTGGAGCAAGGCGAGCACTTTACGGATATTGCTTTTGAACATCAAAAAACCGGTCCTACCCCTGAAGGTAGGACCGGTTAAATTTCCAAGTCCTCTCTACTTAACAAAACATCTCCGTTCTAGCGTGACCACCGGCGGAAAAATTTAACCGCCGCGGCCATAACGCGTTCTTTCTTCCGCCAACCTTCTTCTCCCGTCTGATACAAATAGTCGAAGGTCATTGAGAAGTCGGCGTGCTCAAACCAAGGGTAAACCTTCTTCTCTGTTGGCTCAGGACAACTAGGAAAGAGCTTCTCGATCGGACTCTTCAAGCCCTCTCGCTCTTGCCCAGCTGTTAACCACAGGGTTGGCGACTGCACCATCTGCAGGTCCGCAGGAGTATAGAAGCCAACCGCTGGCGCCATCACCAGTGTCGCCTTTACCAAGCCGTCGGGCAAGTTGGTCTGACCACCAGCACCGGCCAACTGGAGAGAAGTAAATCCGCCCAACGAATGGCCGGCCAAATAGACTTCGTCTCGGCAGATGAGCTCCTTCGACGGCAAGTCATACTTCTTGTCCAAACAATCCCAGATAATCGACTCCGCGTCGGTCAGCCGATAATCAAAGGCTTGCTGGCAAATGGCGAGTACTTCTTGATTGGTGATATCACCATCAAGCGCGGTGTAGAACCACCGGAGCATCTCTAGCGAGGTGCTGGCTGGCACATGGTACCCAATCGCTTCCAACTGCTCCTTGAGGAGCATAAAGTTCTCGAGGGTCTCCGGTAAATGATGAGAGAACCAGCCGCCACCTTGCGGCAAGATATTGATCGCATCATCCGGATCGAAAACAATGGAGTAGAAGCCGCACTCCCGCGTCATCGTCCACGCCAAGTACTCGAGACCGTAAGAGGTATCGAGGAATCCCGGTGTGATCAAGAGCAACGGACAAGTTCCGGTGTCATTCCGATTGTTCTTACCCGCGGGGTAGAAGACAACTGAATTGATTGTCCTACCTACCACCTGGTTATAGAACTCAAACTTTTTTCTCCTGACTCCTTTCTCTGGCCCCACAAAGGCCAAGTTGGGCGATGGGCAACCGGCGAACACCACACTCGCCAGCGCCGAAGCACCGATTGTCAAAAAACTCCTCCTCTCTACCAGTCTCCTCATCTTCACATCCACGGCAATGTCCCTCCTCGGGTTAACCCACTCCCAGAGTTACCCAAGCTGTCCTTTATTAGATTAAAACTACATTTATTTATTAGCAAGATTGACAGAAAGTTGTATTACACGGCCAATTAGTTTATAATTTGGCCCGTATGACCCCCAGCGCTCAAGTGGAGGCGATCCTCTTCCAACAAGCGGAACCCGTTGCGCTTAGCCGCCTGGCTAAGCTTTTAAATTGGGAGCTCAATCAAGTTAACGCGGCCCTCGAGCAACTCACTCTTGATTTACAAAACCGCGGTTTAAGTTTAATTAAAAATGGCGAAGAGGTGGTCTTGGGCACGGCGCCGGCCGCCGGCGAGATGCTCGCCAATTTGGCCAAGCAAGAGTTGGCGGGTCCAGTGGGCAAAGCCGGTTTAGAGACACTCGCCATTATCTTGTATCACGCGCCCATTAGTCGGCCGGAGGTGGATTATATCCGCGGTGTTAATTCTAGCTTTATTATCCGGCACTTATTGGTGCGCGGCTTGATTAAGCGCTCGCTCAAGGATGGCAATGCTCGCACTTATGTTTATGAACCCACCACTGATCTCTTGGCCAACTTGGGCGTAACCGAGCGCGCCGCCTTGCCTCGTTATGACGAGATTACCAAATTGGTAAACGAATCTTTAGAAACAATCAATCAAACTAATGACTAGATTAGACTTACTTAATAAAATCGCTTTAGGCGGGATGATCTTCCTCACGGTTTTATTAGTGAGTAATCGCTTGGTTGGCGCTTGGCCCAACGAGCAAGTAGAGCCCGAGCAACACTTCGCCGACCCGTACAAGCAAGTGAGCTTAATTGCCAAGGCGGCAATTGTGTATGATCCGGAGGGTAATCAAGTGTTGTTTGCCAAGAATGAGAGCACACCTCTGCCACTGGCTTCTCTAACTAAAGTGATGACCGCATTAGTGGGCAGTGAATTGGAAGAAGCATCCGAGAAGTATGTCTCCATCCAAGCCGAGGCCTTGGCCACAGAAGGGGATAGCGGCCTCTCGCGCGATGAAGTCTGGTCTTTATCTAAGTTAATCGACTTCACTCTTGTCTCTTCCTCCAACGATGGCGCGGCCGCGATTGCCGCCTTGGCCGGCAGCGAGCAGACCTTCGTTGAGTTAATGAATCAATCCGCATTAAAGATGGGCTTAGAGCAAACCAAGTTCTACAACCCCACCGGTCTTGATTTGGGCCCCGGCGTGCCCGGTGCTTATGGCTCGGCCTTCGATGTCGCTAGGCTCTTCGCTTATGTGCTTAAGAACGAGCCCGAGGCGCTAAGTGCTACCTCCGCCAGCTCTTTACCTATTACCTCCAGTAGCAATATTAGCCACTTGGCGGTTAACACCAATGAGTTAGCCGGCAAGTTGCCCGGCCTCTTCGCCAGCAAGACTGGCTTCACCGACACGGCCGGTGGCAACTTGGCGGTCGCGGTAGACGCCGGTCTTAATCAACCGCTCATCATTGTGGTCTTGGGCTCCACCGAGCCGGGCCGCTTCGCCGACGTCGCGGCGCTCGCGGCGGCGGCCATTCTAGATAAGCAACATTAATTATCTTTTTTAAACTTTATGCTTTTATCAATTATTAAAGTCTTCGCGCCCACCATCATCGCCTTCGCCGCCGGGATTATTATCACCCCCTTCCTCACCGACTATTTATATAAAAATGAAATGTGGAAGAAGCGCGCGGGTAAGAGCGATCACAACGGCACCGCCACACCCATCTTCGACAAGCTTCATGCTCATAAAGAAGTGGGCACACCCCGCATGGGCGGGATTATTATTTGGGTTAGTACGGTTATTACGGCGCTCATCTTCGCCCTCTGGGCCATCTTCTTCCCCTCCGAGTTGTCCGAGAAGTTCAACTTCCTCTCTCGTAATCAGACCTGGTTGCCACTCTTCACTTTAGTCGTAGGTGCCTTGGTGGGCCTCATGGATGACTATTTACAAATTAGTCGCTCTAAAAATGATTTGAAGGGTGGTCTGCATTTTAAGTATCGAGCTTTAGCGGTGCTGGCCCTAGGTATCTTAGGGGGAGCCTGGTTCTACTTTAAGTTAGATGTGGACTTTATTTTCATTCCTTTCTTTGGTGAATTATTTATCGGTTGGTTAATTATCCCGCTCTTCGTGGCCGTAATGTTGGGTCTCTTCTCCAGTGGCGTAGTAGATGGCCTCGACGGATTATCCGGTGGGATTATGGCGAGCATCTTCACCGCTTACGCTTGCATTGCCTTCTTCCAGAATCAAGTGGACTTGGCGGCGCTCTGCGGCGCTATTGCCGGCGCCACGCTGGCCTTCTTGTGGTTCAATATCCCGCCGGCCCGCTTCTACATGACCGAGACCGGCATCTTGGGTCTCACTACCTCGCTCTCGGTCATTGCCTTCCTCACCCAATCCATTGTGATCCTCCCGATCATCGCCTTCCCCCTCATGGCCACTTCTTTATCGGTCATCATTCAAGTGACTTCCAAGAAGTTACGCAATGGGAAGAAGGTCTTCTTAGTCGCGCCCCTCCATCATCACTTTGAGGCCTTGGGTTGGCCGGCTTACAAGGTAGTGATGCGTTATTGGATTATTAGCGTGGTCTGCGCCATTATCGGGATGATTATCGCCATTGCCGGCAACTTTATCTTGCTATGAAGGCCAAGCGCCCTGATCGATTCTTCTTCATCCTTACCTTCGTTCTGGCTCTTACCGGCTTTATTGTCTTTAGCTCGGCCGCTTTAGGTCTTTTGGGCCGAGACGGCGCCACCTTCACGGTGGTCGCCGGCAAGCAACTCTTCATCTTACTCGTCTCCTTAGCTTTATGCGTGATCGTCGCTGGCATTCCTTATCTCAAGTGGCAGAAGGTGGCACCATATTTACTCGGCCTCGCTGTCGTCTTAACTTTACTCGTCTTTGTGGACGGCATTGGCATGGCCGCCGGTGGGGCCCAGCGCTGGATCAAGATCCCGGTGATCAACTTCTCCTTCCAGCCCGGAGAATTGTTAAAGTTGGCCACGGTCATGGCCTGGGCTTGGTGGCTCGCGGGGATTAAAGATAAAGTGAAGACCTTCAAGTGGGGCTTCTTGCCGCTCGTAGGCTTGTGCGGTGTGTTGGGCGTAATTCTCTTAGCTCAACCCAATACCAGTACCTTGGGCATTATTGGCGTGAGTGTCACTGCCATGTTCTTGGTAGCGGGTGGCAAGTGGCGACACTTATTACTCTTGGCCCTCATGGCGGCCATAGTGTTGGGCGGAGTAGTTTTAACCAGAGATTATGTCCGCTCTCGAGTAGTAACCTTTTTTAATCCATCCCATGACTTGCAAGGCGCCAGTTATCAATTAAACCAAGCTCACATTGCCATTGGCTCGGGGGGCCTCTTCGGCCGCGGCTTCGGCCAGAGTGTGCAGAAGTTTAATAATTTACCCGAGCCGATTGGCGACTCCATCTTCGCTGTGGGAGCGGAGGAGTTTGGCCTCATTGGTACCACCACCTTCTTACTTTTACTTTTAGTTTTCTCGTTGTGGGGATTGAAGATTGCCGGCCGCGTGCACGACCCCTTCGGTAGACTCTTGGCCCTCGGGATTGTTATACTGATTGCTAGTCAATCGCTTATCAATATTGGCGCGATGATCGGCCTCTTGCCGTTAACCGGCGTGCCACTTGTCTTTGTGAGTCAGGGAGGTAGTGCACTCATGCTCGCGCTCATTGAAGCGGGGATTGTGCTCAATATCTCGCGTTACACTTCTACCACTTAAATTTTATGAAAATTCTTTTTACCGGCGGTGGCACCGGCGGACACTTCTATCCGATTATTGCCGTGGCTCAAGAAATTAAGCGCTTGGTTGAGGCCGAGAAGTTGGTCCCGCCCGAGCTCTACTTTATGGCGCCGGATCCTTACAATCGCCGACTCCTCTTTGAGGAGGGGATCAAGTTTATTCCAATGGCGACAGGCAAGTGGCGACGCTACTTCTCACTCCTCAACTTTTTTGACTTCTTCAAGACCAGCATTGCGGTGGCCAATGCCATAGTAAAAATATATTTTCTCTACCCAGATGTGGTCTTCTCTAAAGGTGGGTTTGGCGCCTTCCCGGCACTTGTGGCGGCGCGCTTCTTACGTATCCCGGTGGTAATGCACGAGTCAGATTCTAAACCGGGGAGAGTGAGCGCGTGGTCGGGCAAGTTTGCCATCGCTATTGCTTGCTCTTACCCCGAGGCGGCCAAGTTCTTTAAAGAGAGTAAGACCGCCGTTACTGGTAATCCGATCCGGCGCGAGTTGTTAATGCCCATCAAGGGCGGGGCCTATGAATTCTTAAAGCTGGATCCGGCGGTGCCCACCTTGTTTATCGTGGGTGGCTCATTGGGCGCCGTAACCTTAAATGACACCTTGCTCGATATCTTGCCCGAGTTACTTAATCGCTATCAGATTATCCATCAAGTAGGCAAGAATAATCACCACGATGTGAAGAATCGCTCCCACTTTATTTTAAAAGATCATCCTCATAAAGAGCGTTATCACTTATTTGATTATCTTAATGAGTCGGCCATGCGCATGGTCGCGGCCGTGGCCGAGTTGGGGATCTCGCGGGCGGGGTCAGCGATCTTCGAGTTTGCTAATTGGGAGTTGCCCACCATCCTCATCCCGATCCCGGAGAGCATTAGTCATGATCAACACACCAACGCCTTCACTTACGCGCGCTCTGGCGCGGCGGTGGTAATTGAGGAGAGTAATCTTAAGCCGAGTGTGCTAACTGAAGAGATCAATCGCCTGATGGATAGTCCGCCCCTGCGCGAGAAAATGAAGGAGGGAGCCCGCAAGTTTAAACGGCCGGAGGCCGGCGAGATCATCGCCAAGCAAATCCTCACTATCGCCTTAGAGCATGAAAAGTAGTATAAGAGAGATATGAGCCACCAGATCATTACCCGCATTGCGCCGAGCCCGACTGGCAACTTACACATTGGTACCGCTAGGACCGCTTTATTTAACTACCTCTTTGCCAAGCAAAATGGCGGCGAGTTTTTAATTAGAATAGAAGATACTGATAAGGCCCGTTCGACCAAAAAATTTGAAGAAAACATTTTAACCGGCCTCGCTGCGCTCGGCCTACAGCACGACGCCGAGATTACCTACCAATCTAAGCGCACCGATATTTATAAAGCTAAATTAGAAGAGTTAATAAATTCTGGCAAAGCCTATGTCTCGCAAGAGACAGAAGGGGAGAGTAAGGAGGTTATCAGGCTCAAGAATCCGGGGGCTAAAGTTACCTTCAATGATCTCATCTTGGGCGAGATTACCTTCGACACCACCGAGCTCGGCGACTTTGTGATTGCCAAGAATTTAGAGGAGGCTATCTTCCACTTCACCGTGGTGGTAGACGACGCCGAGATGCACATCTCGCATGTGATCCGCGGTGAGGACCACATCTCCAACACCGCCCGCCACATCCTCATTCAAGAGGCTCTTGGCTACCAGCGCCCGCACTACGCCCACATCCCGCTCATCCTTAACCCAGATCGCTCTAAGCTCTCTAAGAGGCACGGAGCCACCGCTTTAACCGATTACCTCGCCTTGGGCTATTTACCAGCCGCTATGGTCAATTTCTTAGCTCTGATGGGCTGGTCGCCGCAGGCTGGCGAGCAGGGCACAGACGAAGAGATCTTTACCCTCGAGGAGCTAGTAAAGCGCTTTAGTTTAGAGGCCGTGCAGAAGGGTGGGGCCGTCTTTAACTTAGATAAATTAAATTGGCTCAATCGCGAGCATTTAAAACGCTTGCCAGCCGAAGAACAAACTAAATATGTTTTAACCGCTTTGCCAAATTTGGATCCCGCTGTAATCGCCAAGATTACAGCCATCATTCTAGACAAAGCTTGTACTTGGGATGAGATTAAGAAGTTAGATGAAGCAGGGGAGTTAGAGTATTTTTTCACCGCGCCATCACCAAGCAAAGAATTACTTAAGACTACCGAGCACTTGCCTAAAGTGGTAGAACTTTTAGAAAAAATCCCTGAATCAGACTGGAATGCTGAAAATATCAAAGCCGCCATTTGGGACTTTGCCACCGAGGTTGGCCGCGGCGATGTCCTCTGGCCCCTCCGCGTCTCCCTCTCCGGCCGCGAAAAATCTCCCGACCCCTTTACACTAGCCTCCATTTTAGGAAAAGAGGAGACAATTAAACGATTAAAATTATAAGCAGAAATATACTCTTGCCATGAATCCTGATAAC
>JAGORB010000006.1 GCA_018063065.1 Minisyncoccota bacterium | reverse complement strand
GGTGACGGCCGCGAGTGACACATTAGAGATGTGCATCTTGCGCTTCTCAATCAAGTCCAACAAGACCCCCAACGGCCCCTCAAACTCCCCCACCTTCACCTTAAAATCCTGGTCCATATTTATCTTATAGTACCAATAAAACCTTTAACTAGTTCAGTGATTTGGTCCCGGATTTTGTTAGTATCTTGCTGATCCATGCCTTTAGGATCCGCCACTTCCCAATAAGTTACCTTGTCAGAATTTTTAAGATAGTCCGGGATGGTCTCCGGCTCAGCCATGACAATTATTTTATCAGCTCCCTCCACCATCTCCGGTGTAAGTTGAGTGCGCACATTATCCCCTGCGTCTACCCCAATCTCTTTAAGCGAGTTAACCACTTCGTTAGCAGCGACCAGATCTCCCAGCTTTTTACCATCCTGACTTACTCCCTCTTTATCATAAACTGAAGTCCCAGCTGAAGAGGTCTCATACTCACCCTTGGTTAACTGTCTAAAAATCTCCTCTCCCATTTGGCTCCGCCCCACATTCCCTCGACAGACAAAAAGTATTTTCATTTATTTCTCTAATTTTAGTTTTAACTCTTTTAGTTGCTTGTCTTCAATTTCAGACGGAGAGTCCATCATTAAGTCTTTACCCTCCCCTGTTTTAGCAAAGGCGATGACCTCGCGGATATTGGGCTCATTGAGGAGGAGGTTAACGAGGCGGTCCAAGCCCCAAGCAATACCGCCGTGGGGTGGCGCGCCAAAGGCAAGCGCCTCCAGCATGTGGCCGAAGTTGGCTTTAATCCGCTCGTCGCTGAAGCCCATAATCTCAAACACTTTAGACAGTAATTCTGGTTGGTGGTTGCGGATACTACCGCCACCTACCTCTAAACCATTTAACACAATATCGTATTGCGAGGTAATAATCTCACTTAAATTTTCTTTATTCCTCAACCACTCTTCATGCTCGGGGATGGCGCGTGAGAAGGGGTTATGCGTAAAGGTCCAACCGCCCCCGTCAGTCTTCTCAAAGAAGGGGAAGTCAATCACCCAGCAAAAGGCGAGTAAGTTGGGATCTTCTTTGTCTTCTCTAATGTCTGGTCTATCAGTACCATACTTATTCATCGCCTCTTTATAACTAATGCGGGGGAAGGGCTTCTGCTGAATCTTCTTCTCGGGGAATAACTTCTCCACGATCTCAATCAAGAGCTTTTCATTCAGCGCCATAATATCCTCTCGCTCCACAAATGACGCTTCCAAGTCCATTTGAGTAAACTCGGGCTGTCTGTCTCCTCGTGTATCTTCATCGCGGAAGCAGCGCGCAATTTGGAAGTACTTCTCTACTCCGGCCACCATTAGGAGTTGCTTGTATTGTTGAGGCGATTGCGGTAAGGCATAAAACTTGCCCGGGTAGAGGCGTGATGGCACCACATAATCGCGGGCCCCTTCTGGCGTGGACTTGGTTAAGACGGGAGTCTCCACCTCAATAAAACCTTCTTGGTCCAAGAAGTCGCGAACATATTTTATTATCGCGTGGCGGGTGCGGAGATTCTTCTGCATTCTTTCAGAACGTAAATCTAAGTAGCGATATTTAAGACGCACCTCCTCATTAATACCGCTGGTGTCAGCGAGCTCGAAGGGTGGGGTCTCTGATTTATTTAAAACTTCAATGCCGGTAACCTCCAGCTCAATGTTGCCGTTTAAAACACCTTCTTTAACATTTTTAGCCGGGCGCTCGTTTACTTTACCGGTTACGGCCAGCACCCATTCAGACCTAATTTCTTTAGCGGTTTCTAAAGCGTCCGTATAATTGGGTAAAACCACACCCTGCACCTTGCCGCTCATATCGCGGAAGTCGAAGAAGACCATCTTGCCCTGATCCCGGCGCACATCCACCCAGCACTTAATAAGTACCTCCTCCCCTGTCTTCCCGCCCAAATCCTTAATATAAGTCCGTTCCATATAAAGCTTATCCTATCATAGCTATTGATGGAGACCAATCTGGAGCTCGTAGAGGTGGCGGTAAACGCCATTCTCGCGGGTGATAAGCTCGTCGTGCTTGCCCACCTCGGCAATCTGACCGTCTTTAAAGACCAAGATCTTATCGGCCCGGCGGACAGTACTTAAACGGTGAGCAATAATGAAGGTGGTGCGACCCTTCATTAACTCCTCCAGAGCCTTGGTAATGAAGCTCTCGCTCTCGGCATCCAGGGCTGAAGTAGGCTCGTCTAGGATGAGAATCTTGGGATTACGTAGAATGGCGCGAGCGATAGCGACGCGTTGCTTCTGCCCTACCGAGAGCTTAACTCCCCGCTCACCCACCACCTGCTTCCACTTCTTGGGGAACTTCTCAATAAATTCTAAGGCATGAGCTTTATGAGCAGCGGCGGCAATATCCTTATCGCTGGCAGCTAAATTGCCGTAAGCAATGTTGGTCTTGATGGTATCGCTAAATAAAACCACTTCCTGCGGGACTACGCCTATATTGCGACGTAAGAAGTGTAAATTAATTCTTTTAACATCCACACCATCAATCTCTACTCGGCCCTTCTTGGCAAAGTGATAACCCGAGATTAGATCAATTAAAGTACTCTTACCCTCGCCGGACTTACCCACCAGGGCCACCACTTCCCCGGGCTGGACTTCAAAATTTATATTGGATAAGACGGGATTGTTGCCCTCATAAGAGAAAGAAGTATTTTTAAAGGTAACTCGACCGGCAATATCTTTTAACTTAACTTCATCGTCGGGGATATATTTCTCGGCCTCGGTGTTAAAAATTTTCTCTGAGTCTTTAAGAGAGATAAAACCGTTTTGGATTGTCCGCCAGTAGTCGCCTAGGGTAATAAAGGGAGCAAAGAGCATGCCGGTGTAACTGGTTAAGGTAATAATTTGACCAATGGTCATTTGGCCTCCTCTAACGAAGTTGATGGCTAAAATAAATATGATTGTTTGGGTAGCGAGGATGATCAATTTTTGATACCAGCCAATCTTGCGCATAAGCATGGTCATCTCGATGTTGTATTTAATGGCGCCGAAGATGAAGTTGCGCCAATTCTTCTTCTGCTCGTACTCTTCAGTAGACATCTGTTTGACGGCGACCACATTGTCGATACTATCGTAACCGCCCCGCCACGCTTTAACCCAGCCCTTTTGGATTTTACGCTGGATCAGGGTGCTGGCATCAACGGTCAGGATTAAGACCACTACATAAACTGCTACTCCTATAAACATTACCAAGGCAATTTTAGGCTCAATAGTAAGAGTAATAAAAACGGCCACCAAGATACTGATAAATTGAGGAGCTAGGTTAATGATTACTCGGTTGGCAATATCCTCTAAGACATTGGCGCTCCGGGTAATATTGTTGAGTACGGCGCCGATCTTCTTCTTTTTATGGAAGCTAAGGGGCAAGTTAAGCAAATAATTATAACCCTTCACGATATATTCTCCGTAAAGAGTGTTGCCTAAAGTCCCGGTGTGAGTACTACGCAATTGCTCTAAACTATAAGTAATAAATTGGGTTATTAACCACGCTGCTAACCAAACATATACCGCCAGTACGCTTAGACCCCAAATATTAAATTGAGCGGAAGAGATAATTGAGTCGAGTAACTTACCGGTTAAAAATGGCACCAGCGGATTAGAAACAGACAAGACTAAAGAAATCCAAATTAAAATTTGGAGTCTCTTTTTATGCGTAGTCAGATAAGAAAAAATGGTCCGAAGACCATTTAAATAGTCATCTTTGGTTAATTTTTTCTTCATTAAGTTTTAGGCTTTGATCTTATAAATCAATTCCCACTTTCTCCCGGACTTCTTGCATCTTTATTGTAGCAGATTGTTTAGCTTGCTCGCCACCTTTGCGTAAAATTTCGATTACTCTCTCTGGATCTTGGGCAATTTCTTTACGCTTCTCTCTAAGGGGAGTAATAAAAGCGATTACATCTTCAATTAGCGCCTCTTTAAGTTCTTTATACTTACCCTTCTTCTCTTCATATAATTTATCCAATTCTGCTTCTGATTTAAATAATTTATGAATATTATAAACATTCTCGGGGCGCTCGCCGGAGGAGTCGGTGATAATGCTCATGCACAACTTCTTGATCTCCTCATCCTCGGCAAAGAGTGGGATAGTGTTGCCATAACTCTTGCTCATCTTCTGACCATCCACACCGGGCACTGTTTCTACCTCTTCCAGAATTAAAGGTTCGGGTAATTTAAAAGTCTCGCCAAAAATGCGGTTAAACTTCTCCGCCGTGTCGCGAGCATATTCAATATGTTGCTTCTGATCCTTACCTACCGGCACCACATCAGCGTCGTAGAGGAGGATATCGGCGGCCATGAGCATGGGATAAGTGAAGAGGCCGGCATTAACCTCCTTACTCTTAGCCTCGGCATCTTTAAAGGCGTGAGCGCGCATGAGGTAAGGCACGGTGGTAATACAATCAAAGATCCACGCCAACTCGGCATGTTCTGACACGTCGGATTGCTTAAACAACACTACCTTCTCCGGATCTAGGCCGATGGCTAAGTAATCAATAATTAAATCGAGAGTGTCCTCCTTAAGCTTCTTGGCGTCTTGAGTGGTGGTGAGGGCGTGGAGGTCGGCAATCATGACATGAGCATGGTAATCATGCTGGAGATCCACAAATTGCTTCATGGCGCCAAAGTAATTGGCAATATGTGGCCGGCCGGTAGGCTTAACCCCTGAGAGGAGGATCTTCTGTGACATAGGCTTATCTTACCCAAAAAAAAGACCCTTAGCAATTTTTGCCAAAGGTCTCCGCGGGGAATATGTTCTACATAGTCTCATCTACTTGTATTGTGACAACGAGAACGACAAGGAGTAGAATTTCTCTTGCTACTAATCTCTTTTTCAGGGTCCGGCTGATGGTGGATAAAATGTCCAAAGTGCTTTTGGCAAAAGTCGGCGTAATCCCTGGTGAAGATTATGAAGGTGTGCCACGCCTCGTCGACCTTTTTTGACGGAGGACGATGCGATTTTCTACTCGTACCACACCTCCACATAAACTTCAGGAGCTCTTGAAAAAGTTTTTGAGCTTCAATTAGAGGGATGTCAAGCTCCCTTTTCAGGCGCTTTACGACTTCCTCGTTTTTGTAAGCCAAGACCGCGGCTTTTTTAGCCTTCTTTCTCTCCTTAAGGCCAGCTTCCGTTTCGCAAGAGACACAAGATTCAACATGACCCATTATTTAAGCTCCTTTTTGTGTAGCTTGTATTTCAAACAACTGTTTTTATACTAATATATTTAATAAAATTTGTCAAATGAAAAGCCCCGGCGCCAAGGTGGCGTGGGGGCTTAATCGGGCCAAAGGATCTCTTCTTCATCGGCGAAGATCTCATCGACATAAAAACTGTCAGATTCTACTCTAAGGCGAGCAACCTTGTCATTGTACCAATTAAGGAAGTCGGCCCTGGACCAAGCAGTGTAACGATTGCTTTTACCTAGGCCAAACTCTTTAAAGGCTCGTTCGACGTAGTACTGACTAATATTCCACCGTTTAGCTAGACACAGATAGAAGCTATTTATGCTTCTAATCCTTGCATCGACTAAAGCCACTATCACAAGGACGGCGGCTATAATCATAACTTCTCCCGGAACAGAAGTCTCTGTCATCGTCCTACCCTCCTTCCTAAGTTGTTCTAGTTTAACGCTAACATAAATTAGGCTTATACTTCAACTAATAGATCCCTTATTCCTTTTCGATAATAAAATGATGGATGTGCCAATATTTCAGATCTCCAGACATGGTTTTTCCCCAAAAATACTCTGTACCCGTTTTAAGCTTCTTCCCCGGAATATTATTTAAAACCTTATCGTATTCAATAAAGGTCATATGTTTTTTACTAGCCCAATCATCACGTGGACCAAAAATACTAAAGTACATTACCCCACCACCCTTTAATCCCTGGTAGAGCTTGCCTATGGTTTTAAAAGTAGCCTCTTCTGAGGGTAAAAAGGGTAAAATATTACGGGCAAAAATTAAATCGTAATGATTATTTTTTATTTCTAAATCTTGGATGTCTTTTTCAATAAAATTAAGGTTCTCCCCCTCTAAATTTTGAGGTTTATTATCCACAGCATCTACATTAAAGCCAATGAGGGCTAATTGTTTAGCTGTCTGGCCGATGCCAGTCCCCACATCTAAAGCATTCCCACCGTGTAACTTATCGATTGATTTTAAGTATTGTAGAATATCCATTTTATTAAAAATTATTTTTTGAAAAATTAAAGGGGCAGCATTTGGACTACCCCTTTTGTAAGATCGACGATTCTATTCATCTTGGCAATTTGTGGTCCCGCTACAGTCGCCGGCCGGAACTACAATACAACTGGGAACCGCGGATGCGAGCGCGGGATTGAAGGAGGTTTTAAACTCCTGACTCAATCCCTCTTTGGTGCGGTTGAGGCAAGGTGCCCCGTCATCTTGCCCTTCGTCAGTCGGTTGGTGATGAATCAAGCGACCGAAGTATTGGAAGCAGAACCGGTGATAATCGCGCGAGAAAAGCATGAAATGATGCCAAGCTTCATCAACCAACGTGGATTGTGGGGCTAGAGCACCTTTCCTGCTTTTTGTTCCGCACAAGAATAGGAACTGCTTCATACCGAGGAAAACCTCCTCGGCTTCTTCGTGGGTAAGGCCAAGCTTCTTAACTAGGCGCTTAACCAAGGCGGGGTGCCGGTAGTCCAGGACCTTGATTTTCAATGTTGCTAGGTCTGGTGGACCCAGTAACAGCCTTTTTACTAACCCTAACACTCTCATAATACAAATCTCCTTAATCTATAACTGCCCACCATGGGTAGTCTGTTTAAAAGTATTACATATGTATTGAAGATAAGTCAAATTTGTATTTTAAATAAAAGATGTTATAATTATAGAAGTATCCTTAAGTAAACAATGGAGGTTTGTTTGTATGCGAGTTCTGAGTTATTTTTTGAGTATTGTCTATTCTGTTTATCAGAGGGTGGTTATGCGGATTGTGCCAGACTGTACACCGGCAGAGTATTTAGAATTTAAAGATAAGAAGTATAGACATTCTGGCGGTTGTCCCCCGACTGATGTTTATGGAGAGGGTGCACCACTTCATCGCTCAGATACATATCGTCATTCCTACGAAGATTAGAGGGGGTAGAAACGGTTCAAGAGAGTTCATCACTCAGTATATTCAAGATACTGAGTGATTTTTAATTAAAGGAAACAAAAGATATTTGATAATATACTATAGCCATGTATATCAAGGTTAAGGTTATCCCCGACAGTAAGAAGGATGAGATAAAAGCGCTGGGGCCTAATCGCTTTGAGATTAAGGTTAAAGCGCCGGCTGAGCGAGGCCTCGCCAATGAGGCCGTTATTACCCTCCTCGCTAAGCACCTTAAACTCCCCTCCTCCCACCTCCGCCTCATCTCTGGCCACCACGAGCGCAGCAAGATGATTAGTGTGAGAGATAAATAAAAAAGCACCCCGGAGAGGGCGCTTAAAACCGATTGATCTTGAGTTGGTTTTTACTCAAACACCACCTTCCGGCAATGCTTCAAGACTACACAGAGTGATAAAACATGAGCGAAGCATTGGAAGGAGGTATCAGTATTGTGGTCCGTGATTTGGTTAGTGTTATCACTCTTACGGCTGCCAGCAACCCAGACACCGTTACCTGTTGGTTGGTTGATTTGAAGGGTGAGGCCATCTTTCCCTGAGAAAATAATCGCGTATTGCCCATGGCGAGCCACTCCTTCTTGATCTTCCCACCAGGTGCGTATCTCCGAATTGATTTGGGGCAAAATTTCTGAGATCTTAGGACTTTCCATCACATCCCAGATCTGGTCGCCCAAGTTGGCCTGTAGGCACCAACCATTAGATATTTGAGCTGAATGGATTTCTAGACCAGCCCCACTTCTGTCTTTGGTCATTAGCTCTGCTGCACAAAGCATGAGAAGGCCGTGAGATCTCAAAGCATCCGCTAAGTGGTGTGAGAGCCAAGATAACTTTACCTTGAACTCATCTTGCTCTGATATTATGCGGAAGCAATTTTTGATCCCTAGGGGTCGGTAGTGGTTCAGATCAAAGTTTTCCCAATTTTCTCCACGAGAAGATTTTTGGAGCATGTCCATTGAGTTCTCGAGAATGTCTCTTGGAATAATGGTACAGACCCCATAATTCCCAATGCCAGAAAATTCAGTTGTGATGAACATTTAGCCTCTCCTTCAGTGGCAGTTTTTGTCTGGCGGTATTCTATTCTCCTTCTAAATTAGAGTCAAATAAAAAAGACCCAGCCTTGACGTTTGAAATGCGTAGCGGCTGGGTCTTAAGGGTAAGCTTCTGCTTGGGAATCGGAGGTGATCTGGACTCGAAGCGAACGCTGTCGCAATCGTTCGGAATGCAGGTTGCTTACCCTATGCCAACATCTTATTACTTTAGTTTAAAGTTGTTAACTTGCATTTAAGTTAATTTTATTTTATAATAAAAACAGTTAACAAATTAAGGAAGGAGGCTTAAATGCCAGATGAACAAGTTGAAAATCGAGAGAGTTTCTTTAAGAGGTTTAAATATAGGTTGACCCCTGCAGATTTAGAGATGGTGGAGGGAGCCTACAATTGGGCCAAGTACGGTCATGGTTACAAGGTTCAAAAGCGAGAATCGGGTGAACGTTACTTTGAGCATCCCCGAGCCACTGCTTTAATCTTGGTGGATGAATTAGGGGTAACGGACCGCGATTTAGTAATCGCTGCCCTGCTCCATGATATTTTGGAAGATACCTATATCCTTACCAGTGATCAAATTAGGAAGAACTTTGGCGATCGTGTGTGGGAAATTGTGGTTACTGTTACCAAGCCCAGCAAAAATGATCCCCGTTTTAAGGATGCTGAGGAGAGGAAGCAATTCCACTTTAAAAGTGTTTTGGAGGGGAGATGGGAGGCTAAGTTAATAAAACTGGTCGACCGCATCCATAACACTCGCACCCTCCAGTCCTGCTCTGAAGAAAAACAACTCAGGAAGCGGGATGAGACGGTAAGATTTGTAAACCCGATCCTGATGTCTCTGTGTGAAGAACATGGAGAATTAGGAGATAAGGTTGGAGAGCTACTTCGAGCAGCCATAGAACCTTTTATGAGACTTAGATAGTACTTTTCTTGAGCCGCCCTCTCCGGGGCGGCCTTTTCTTTTTTATAACCCTTCTTTCATAATAAGAAACCCCCGCCTGAGTGGCGGGGGTTGGGGGTTAAGCAGGTATCTCCTCGTGAGTTTGGCTATGGTATTGCGACCATAAGTTTTTGAACTCGGGCGATGAAGCCCGTAATTCAGCAACGGTGCCAGAGGCGATAATCTTCCCGCTTTCAAATAAATAAACCCGATCAAATAGGGAAAGTAGATGCAGACGATGGATCGTGGAGATAATCATCTGATCCTCAAATTCCCTGAAGATACTCTCGTAGACTCTCCTCTCTGTGACGGAGTCTAATTTACTAGTTGGCTCATCAAGCAAGATAATATCTTTGCCCTTTGAGGCTAGTAAACCGCGGGCTAAGGCTAAACGCTGCCCTTCACCTCCGCTTAGATTGACTCCCCGCTCGTTGATGGAGGAATCAAGACCCTTCGGTTGCTTCTTGGCTACTTGGGTAAAGCAAGCCAAATCGGTAAAAGTTCTGACAGTCTCTGGATCGTATTCTGCTCCTAAGGTTATATTCTCCAAAATCGTTTTAGAGAAGATCTCTGGTTCTTGAGGAATGAGCGCAATCGCTTGACTGATCCCTTCAAATCCCTGTTCAATCAACTGGCCATCAACCATCAACTCCAAAGTTTCCGGATGAAACAAGTCTCGGATAACATGGAGTAGAGTTGTTTTACCACTGCCGCTACTTCCCACCAAAGCGATTCTCTCGCCGTGGTGTAAAGACAGTTTTACATTGTCTAGATGCAAAACTCCTTCTTTGGAGTTGGTGTGAGAGAAGTTGAGGTTTTTAATCTCTAGCTTCTTCCAACCAACCGGTAGAACATGGTTGGTCAAACTCTCTTCTTTAAAGTCGAGAGCCACCTCTTCCGCGTTCATGACCTTAGCCTTCTGCTGGAGGATGTCTCCATACATGCCGGCAAAGCGGTAAAACAAGTCTCCAATGGTGTTCAAATAATTAATCAAGAGGTATACGCTACCCCCTAAAATTATTTGAGTTCCACCAATGTTTTGCCAGAAATACACGCCCAGTACGGCCGCCGCCATCACCTTGCAACACATGTTGGTTAGGAACCATTTCATCTCGTTGACGATATTGTTCCACAGGTAAAGCTGATAGGGCTTATCAATCTTCCGACCGATATCCTTGAAGAGCTTCCTCTCGGCTCGCAAGATAATGACGGTAGTAATATTGCTAATAGTGTCAAAAACACTTTCAGAAATACCATTTTCCGCATGGTTAAGTTCTTTGTAGTGAGCAAGGATAACCTTATCAAAGCTCATCGTAATCCCGGCGGTGACTACCATCATCCCAAATACGATTAGGAATGAGGATGGGCTCAAATACACCAGCATCACATAACTTCCTACCAGCTGGACGACGGCAGAAATAATCTCAAAGGAATTACCAGAGAAACGATACAGGGAGTCTGTCCCCTTCTCTACCTTGTCGATAGTATCGCCAGAATGATGTCCAGCATGCCACTCCATGGGTAGAGCCATGATTCCTCGCAAGAGGTACTTTCGATAATTACCTCTGGCTTTGAAAGCATTGGCTCTCTCTAGTACTCGCGCTGGTCCATGAAATAGCCAGAAGATCAAGTCTATGACTGGTATTAACACCAGTAGGCCCAACAAGGTTTTGAAAGTTTCCTTGGTAACGCCTTGCTCCTGCACAACGTTGATTACCCTCGCCCATAACAGGGGCGGAATAAACAACACTAAACAGTTGGCCACAATAAACATGATCCAGAATAGAACAATATTCCTCCGATTTCCTTTTGAGTAGTGCCAAGCTTTACTGAATAAGTAAAACAAGGCATTGTTTCTGACATTTCTTAACATTAATCTAACTCCTTCCGTAGTTTATTTATTTGATTGTGAAAGACCTAAAAGATCAAAAAACGCCGCAGTGTGCGGCGTTTTAAGTGTTCAAAAAAGTCTTTAAATACTTAAAACCCCGCGCAATGACAAAGACCGCTCCAATCAGCCTTGCGGCCCAAGCGGTAAAAGTTAATATTAAAATTATTCATAAATAACATGATTGTCCTATTATACACTATCTAAGCTTTCTGTCAAATTTATAACCCCTCGTGTTTTAAATCTTCGATAATTTTTTTGGCTTTACTTGAGAGCTTGGTCGGGGTCGGGATGAGGACCTTGATCATTAAGTCGCCACGCCGGCCGCCCTTGGGGCCCACGCCATAGCCCTTCACGCGTAAGATCTCGTTGGCCGAGATGCCGGCCGGGATCTTAACCTTCAACTCGCCGTCTAAGGTATCTACCTTATATTCCCCACCCAATAAAGCGTCGGAGAGTTTAATATCTAAACTCATCGCCAAGTTGGGTCCCTCGCGGGTAAAGGTCTTATCTTTATCAATATGCACCTTCACGTACAAGTCACCGGCCGGGCCGTTGCTGATGGCCTCGCCGCGACCCAAGAGTCTAATCATCTCGCCCGGCTCAAGCCCAGGCGGGATCACCACCTTCACTTCCTCAGTTTTCTTTAGCACGCCGGCACCGGCACAAGTGGCACAAGCTTCTTCCGGGATGGTGCCGCGGCCAAAGCATTTATCACACTCTCTAATACTGCTGAAGGTACCAATGAAGGAGCGACGCGATTCTCGCACCTTACCTTTACCATTACAGGTTGGGCAAGTCTTCTTCTTGCTCCCTGGCTTGCCACCATCGCCATCACAAGTATCACAAACTCCAACCTTACTAATCAAAACATTTTTCTCAACACCAAAGACACTCTCGGCGAAGGTAATGGCAATATCCACTGAGATATCGCGGCCGCGACGGCGGCCTCCTTGGCCGCCGGTAAAGATATTGCTGAAGATATCGCCAAAATCAAATTGCATATCCTGCCCGCCGGTAAAGTTGCTGAAGTCAAAGCCCGAGAAGTCGAAGCCGCCTGGATTACCACCACCAAAGTTGGCGTTCCCAAATTGGTCATACTGGGCTCGCTTTTTATCATCCGAGAGAGTTTGATAAGCCTCATTAACTTCTTTAAACTTAGATTCATCGCCACCCTTTTTATCGGGATGAAATTGATGGGCTAACTTGCGGAACGCTTTTTTAATATCATCCTTGGAGGCCCCCTTCTCTACTCCTAAAATTTGGTAGTAGTCTTTAGGCATAAGGTTTAATTAGTCTCGGCGTCACGCACATTACCTTCCGGATTCTCCGGGGGTTTTTGTTCACTTTGATTGGCTTGATTCATCGCTTGGCCAATCTTGGATAATTCAGTCGAGAGTTCGGTGGTGGCTGTTTTAATGGCCGTCATGTCAGTACCATCTTTTACTTTTTTAAGTTCAGTAATTTTAGCCTCCACTCCCGACTTAATTTCGGCGGTAATTTTATCCCCTGCATCAGTAAGCGCCTTCTCGCTAGTATAAATAAGTTGCTCGGCCAAGTTCTTGGTCTCTACCAACTCTCGCTTCTGCTTGTCTTCAGCGGCGTGAGTCTCGGCCTCGGCCTTCATCTTCTCAATATCTTCTTTAGACAAGCTCGATTGAGCTTCAATTCTTACCGATTGTTCTTTACCACTAGCCTTATCTTTAGCCTTCACCGAGAGAATGCCGTTGGCATCGAGATCGAAGGTTACCTCCACTTGCGGCATGCCGCGCGGCGCTGGTGGGATACCGTCCAAGATAAAGCGACCCAAAGTTTTGTTGTCCGCCGCCATCTCGCGTTCACCTTGCACAATATGAATTTCTACCTGAGTTTGATTGTCGGCGGCAGTAGAAAAGGTCTGACTTTTAGAAGTTGGAATAGTAGTATTTTTATCAATCAACTTGGTGGCTACTCCACCCATTGTTTCAATACCCAAAGAAAGTGGTGTTACATCCAAGAGGAGAACATCCTTCACATCACCTTGGAAGATACCGGCTTGCACCGCTGCTCCAAGAGCCACCACTTCATCCGGGTTGATAGAAAGGTTTGGTTCTTTGCCAAACAAGGTCTTAACCGCTTGTTGAATGGCCGGCATGCGTGTTTGACCGCCAACTAAAATAATTTCATTAATCTCGCTTAATTGATAGCCAGAAGCTTCGACGGCGCGCTTAGTAATCTCCACCGAGCGATCAATATACTCGCGAGCCAACTCTTCGAGAGTGGCGCGACTCATTTTTAGTAATAAGTGGCGTGGACCAGAAGCGTCGGAGGTAATGAAGGGGATATTAATCTCTGTCTCGTTAACAGTGGAGAGCTCATGCTTCCCCTTCTCGGCGGCTTCTTTAAGACGTTGAAGAGCTAACTCATCTTTAGTGACATCGATACCTGATTCTTTTTTAAATTCATCACCAATCCAGCGAATAATTTTTTGATCAATATCCTCACCACCCATGTGAGAGTCACCATCAGTAGACTTAACTTCAATACTCTTGTCGCTATCCCCGCCGGTAATATCAAGCACCGAGACATCGAAGGTTCCACCGCCAAAGTCATACACCACCACCTTCTCATCCTTCTTTTTATCCAAGCCATAGGCCAGGGCGGCGGCGGTAGGCTCGTTAATAATCCGACGGACCTTAAAGCCGGCAATCTCACCGGCATCCTTGGTGGCCTTGCGTTGCGAGTCGTCAAAGTAAGCCGGCACGGTAATAACCGCCTCCTCAATCTTCTCGCCCAACTTAGCCTCGGCGTCATGTTTAAGTTTAGCCAAGATCATGGCGGAGACTTCCTCTGGCCGGCTATACTTCTCACCCAGCTTTACCTTCACGCCACTATCATCGGCGGCGGCAATCTCATAAGAGACAAGACCCTTATCCTTCTGCACATGTTGATCATTAAACTTGTGACCCATCAAGCGCTTAATGCCGTAAATGGTGTTCTTGGGATTAGTAATCGCTTGGCGTTTAGCCAGTAAGCCTACCAAACGCTCCCCCGTTTTAGACACGGCCACAATTGAGGGCGTAGTGCGCACTCCCTCGGCGTTCTCAATAATTTTAGGGCTGCCGCCCTCCACCACGGCCATGGCCGAGTTGGTGGTACCTAAGTCAATGCCTAAAATTTTACTCATATGTTTTTACTTGAGCTGGTTTAATAATTTTATCTCTTAATTTATAACCCTTTTGCAAGACATTTGCTACTTTACCCTTATCTTCTTCTCGCTCCGGCGGGAGAGTGCCAATGGCGTGGTGATACTTGGGATCAAAGTCTTCTCCTAAGGGATCGATAATTTCTAAATTATAATCTTTGAAAATATTTTGCAACTGACTGTAAATGTACTCAATGCCGGTGCGCCAATTGGCCGGTGCCTCTTCCCAGACCTGCTTGTTGCTCATGGCGAGCTCAAAGCTCTCGGCCACTTTAATCAAGTCTAGGAGCACACGTTCACTCCCCAACTGCAAGGCCTTAGCCCTCGTCTCGGCCTCCTGCTTCTGGAGATTAATATAATCAGCCTTGGCGCGTTGCCAGCCTTGTAAATATTCTCGGGCTTTATCCTCCGTCTCTTTAATCTTAAGTTTAAGACGTTTCAAATCGCCTGAACTTTTACTTAAGGCTGATTCCTCTTCCGAGGATTCAAATTGTAAATCCTCCTCTTCCATAATTTTATGATATTAACGCTTGGACCACTGTGGTGACTTGCGAGCCTTCTTGAGGCCGAACTTGCGGCGCTCCTTCTGACGAGGGTCAACCGATAACAAGCCAGCCTTCTTGAGGTCGGCGCGGAGACGAGTATCAAATTTAATCAAAGCGCGCGCGAGGCCCAAGGCGGCGGCATCAGCTTGAGCGGCTACGCCGCCGCTCTTGGCCTTAAACGAGACGGTAAAGTGCTCACCAGCTTTAGCAATAGTAATAGGGCGAGTGGCGGTATCAATAAAAGAAGCCACCTTGAAGTAATCCTTAAGGCTTAAGTCGTTGGCCACATAAGTGGTCTTGGCGGCCGGGGTAATGCGCGTGCGCACCACCGCCTCTTTGCGGCGACCCACTCCTTCAAAATATTTGGTAGCTTTAGCAGTAGACATAATATTAATTCTCAATCTTTAGGCGAGTAAGCATAATAGCGCGGAGGCGATTGGGTGGCAACATCCCGCGGACGGCGCGACGGATCGCCTCGTCTGGCCCCTTCTTGGTTAAAACATCATTTAAGGTCTCGGCCCGCTGACCACCCGGATAACCGGTGTAACGGAGATAAATTTTATCCGACAACTTCTTGTTAGAAATTTTCATCGCGCCAGCATTAATAATCTTCACGCTGGTCTCGGGCAATAAGTGGGGGCGGAAGGTCGGCTCATCCTTACCACGCAAAAGTAGGGCCGCGGCAGAAGCTACGCGTCCGAGAGCCTTATCTTTAGCATCAATAATGTGTTCCATAAATATATTTAAGCCACAAATTCAATAATTGCCTCCGGGCTGGCGTCGGCGCGCTTGCCCATGACCTTAATCACGCGGGTATAACCACCCGGGCGCTCCTTCATCCGAGGCGCAATGTCTTTAATCAGCTTGAAGGCAATCTCGTCGTTACCGAAGGCCGAGATTACTGCGCGCTCGCTGGCGAGCTTGCCGGATCGGGCCTTGGTTACCAAGCGCTCAATCCACGGGCGCAATTCCTTGGCCTTGGCCTCAGTGGTCTGAATGCGACCATACTTAACTAGCGAGCGGCCCAAGGACTTGATTAAAGCCTCTCTGACCCCCTTCTCGCGACCTAATTTTCTTTTCGACCCGTGATGATTCATAAATAAAATTAATCTTCTTTAAGTTGCAGGCCAAACTTAGCTAAGGCCAGTTTAATCTCTTCAATCCCCTTATCGCCCAAGCCGCTTACCTCCTCTAGGTCGGCGACCTTCTTGCGGCTTAAGCCACCGATGGTGCGGATGCTGCCAGCGGCGAGCGCCTTAACGGTGCGAGCCGATAAGTCCAAGTCTTCAATCCGAGTTTTTAACACCTCGGCATCCTTCTTGTCATCGCCCGCCTCCTCGCCCTTAACGACCTTAACATCGGCTTTGGACTCGGTCAATCGCTCGGGTAAGTCATCCTCCTTGAAGCCAACAATCGACTTAAGCTGATTGATCATGATAGCAATCGATTGCTCGAGAGCGTCGTGGGGAGAGATAATGCCGTCGGTCTCAATGGTTAAGCGCAAACGGTTATAATCGGTACGCTCACCCACGCGCATTTGCTCTACCTCGTAATACACGCGACGAATAGGGGTAAAGATAGCGTCAGTGGCAATAGTGCCAATCTCCACTTTCTCCTTCTGCATAGTCTCCTTAGACAAGTAACCTAAGCCCTTCTCAATAGTGATCTCCATGTCCAAGTTGGCTGACTTGTCGGTTAAATTGGCAATAACTTGATCTTTGTTAATAACTTCAACGTCGCCGGGAGTCTTAATATCACCGGCCGTAACAGTGTTGGCACCCTTCACATTCAAGCTCACAGTGTGAGGACCATCGCCCACTACTCGGAAGCGAACGCGCTTTAAGTTAAGGATGATCGAGATCACATCCTCCTTCACGCCGGTAATAGTGGAGAATTCATGAGGCACGCCATCGATCTTCACGCCGGTAATGGCAAAGCCGGGTAAGGACGAGAGGATAATGCGGCGCAAGGAATTGCCTAAGGTATGACCATAGCCCGGGTACAAGCCCTCGATCTCGTAGGTGCCAACAAAGTTGTCTTCGTTCACAATGATTGGCTTGGATGGAAGAATGATGTTAAATTCTGGCATAAAAAATTTATTACTTTAATAATATTTATAAATTTTTAAACTCGACTATAAAACTCTAAAATGGTGCTAAAGTTTAAATTCATCTCACCCTCGCTCATCAAGGGTTCAGCCTTAACCTCACCGCGCTTCTCATCAAGGTTGAAGAGAAGCCAAGAAGGAGCGGTGTGCTCCGCCAACTTGGTGGCAATCTCGCGGAAGATACCGTTCTGCTGGCTGCCAGTGCGGATAGAGATGACGTCGCCGCTTCTTACTTGATAAGAAGGGATGGTAACCTTGCGGCCGTTAACCAAGATGTGACCGTGAGCCACACCTTGGCGGGCGAAGGCGCGTGAGCGGAAGAGACCCAAGCGGAAGGCCACATTGTCTAAGCGCTTCTCTAAGAGCGTGTAGAGCGCCTCGGCTGGGTTGCCTTGAGCGCCACGAGCCTTGTTAACATAACCCACGAATTGCTTCTCGGACACGCCATAGGTATATTTAGCTTTTTGTTTTTCTAAAAGCTGACGGCCATAATCAGACAAGGTTTTGCGGCGGCCCATCTTCTTCTCGGTACCAGAAATAACAAACTTGGCAGTTTGGGTCTTGGGGAAAACTCGTTCACCGAGTCGTCGAGCAATTTTATATTTTGGTCCAATTTTCATAATTAAAATTTAAGAATTAGATGCGACGAGCTCGCGGGGGCTTAGGACCGTTAAAAGGCACCGGGGTCCGATCCTTAATGCCATTAACATTAATGCCCTTAGCCACAAAGGCGCGCATGGCTGACTCTCGGCCGGCACCCACGCCCTTAATAATGACCTCGACCTCGCCCATGCCCATGGCGAGAGCCTTATCAGCCAAGAGCTCGCCCACCTTGCTCGCGGCGAAGGGGGTGCCCTTCTTAGATCCGCGGAAGCCCAAAGCACCAGAAGAAGAGCTGGCCACAGTCTTGCCCTCGGTATCAGCCAAGACCACATAGGTGTTGTTGTAAGTGGCATTAACGTGGAGCACGCCAAGTTCAATACGGCGGCGGCCACTCTTGCCACTAGAGCGAGCTTGTCCCTCGCCCTCCTCACCTACTTTTTTAATAATGCGTTTTTTACCCATAAATATAAATATGATTACTTCTTCTCTACCTTCTTACGGCCGGAGCCCATGGTCTTACGGACGTTGCCGCGACGAGTACGGGAGTTGGTCTTGGTGCGCTGACCGCGGACTGGGAGTCCTCGCATATGGCGAGAACCGCGGTAACTTTTAATATCTTTCAAGCGTTTAATATGAGCGGCGACCTCGCGCTTTAAGTCACCTTCAATCTTGAAGCTCTCAATTAAGGTACGGAGGCGAGCCTCCTCTTGATCAGTGAGGTCACCGGTCTTCTTAGACCAATCAACCTTGGCTTCATCTAAGATCTTCTTGGCGCGGGGACGGCCCACACCGTAAACCGCCGTTAAGGCGATCTCCATTCTTTTATTAGTAGGTAAAGTAATACCGGCAATACGCATAAATATATTTAAGCTTGTTTTTGTTTATGGCGAGGCTTGGCTTTACAAATAATATAAAGGTGCCCCCGTCTCTTGACGTACTCGCATTGGGCACAGCGCTTTTTAATCGTTGATCTAACTTTCATGAAAAAATGTTTACTTAGTCGCGGCGGACGATCCGGCCCTTACCACCATAGGCGTCAGGCACAATGCTCACTTTATCGCCCACTAGTACTCTAATCCGGTGAAGCCGCATCTTGCCGGCAATATAACAAAGGAGCTCGTTCTCTTGGGATTCAATTTTAACCCGGAACATAGTGTTAGGCAGGGCCTCCGTGACCACGCCAGAAACGAGCGAACCATCCCCAAGTTGGGATGGGTCTTTTTTGTCTTTATTTTCCTCCATTTAGGCGTACATTGATGATGCTAGCAGATCTGAAGTTAACCGTCAAGCGGGAGGGGTTAAATTGGGGCTTAATCATTAGTATTTACTTCAATATTGATTTTGTCCTTATTTTCAGGGATATTCTTGACCCACGGGGGGAAGAAGACAATCTCCGCTTGCTTAATAGTTGGGAATTGGGCAAAGACGCCTTGGTAATCATTCTTGCCGGCACTCTGGAGCTTGGCAATTAACTCATTTTGGTTGAAGGACCAGATCAAATGAGCGTTGCCCTCGAGGGTGAATGAGACCTTCTCTACCTCCGGGCCCTTGATACTCTCGCGATTTAAGAGTTTGAATTTAAGTTCATTCAAGTTCTTGATCTCCAACTCGCGACCGTCAAACTCGGGGATCTGATCCTTAGCAATCTTGTAGCTCAAGGCTTTGCGGTCAAACAAGATGCCATGGAAGGTACCCTTCAAGACCACTTCGGCTTGGTCGCCAGTGGTGGGAGTAGAACTGCCGGTACCAGGCAACTGCTCTTCAAAGGTTAAGAAATAAGCGTCATCAAATAAAATAAAGTTGGCTGGGATCTGGAGCTTGGCCTCCTTGACCATCCGCTCGCTCAAGACTGTTTCTAGCTCGGCAATGGCCTTGGCCTTGTCGTCAGCCGAGACCTTCTTAATCTCCCCCACATAACCGCCGGTCATCTCGGTCTTGGAGCGGGCATAGAACTTGGCGTAGCGAGGATCATCCTTAAAGCCGGGGATAGTGAAGTCGGTAAGGCCGATGTTGTACTCGGCGCCAGCTTGGTCGGCAACTACTGCTACCTCCACCGAGCCGGGAGTGGCTTGTCCACCTTGAGTGGTCATACCAGGCACGCTCACTGGAGCGGTAATGCGATAAATCTTGCCATCGCTGGTCTCAAAGCGGGTGTTGACCACCAACTTCTGCACCTTGTTGTCGTAATTGTTGTAAATAATGATAGTACCGCCGGCCTTGCGAGACACCTTCTCGGAGCCGGAAGCGGGAACAATCTTCTTCTCCGTATCGGTAATATTAGAGACCAAACTGAAGGCTAACTCCCCTTCTGTAACCGTGCTGTAAGCGTCGAAGGTGTGATTGAGGAGTAAGCGGCCCTGAACAGGGGTAATTTTAACCGTAATCTTGGCCAAAACACTGGAAGCAAAGAGCGCGCCACCGGCCACAATTACCAAGACCACGATACCAATAAGCGTCTTGGAGGAGAGACGACGGCGCGGGGCCCAATCAATATTGCGGGGGCGTGGCGCCGGCGCGTCATCGGCCGGTAAATGATTGCGGAAGCTGCCCCCGGCATTATCGCGAGGTAAAATCTCCTTTAAACTGCGTTTAACTCTAATATCGGACATAATTAAATTAGTTAAATATCTAGGGATTATAGCAAGCCAGACCTATCGCTAGCAACCCCGGCTATAAACAGGGCGTGCGGCACCGGATAATGATAAGGTAGGCTCTTGGCCAAGGGCGAGAGCTCGTAGCGGCCGTTGAGGCCTCGGCCTTGGCGTGTCAGCTCGCGCATTAAGGCCGTGGTGGCAAAGTAGTCAGAATGGAAGCCGACCCGCTCAAAGTGGCCGTGGCCGATGATAATCTTCTTGAGGCGATTGATAATTGCCTCAGAGCCGGCCGAGAGATAGAGGCCCAACTCCAAGTTCTTGACCGGCTCGTAGTGAGGCAAGGTGGCCTCGCGATCGTTAACGAGTAAGTGAAGCAAGCGATACTCCAACATTACCGGCACATCTTGCGGGATATCTTGGTACGGCTTCTTAACTTGTAATAAATAATCGCTGATCTCGCGCTCGCGGAGCTGGTGGAAAACTTCTTCGTCTAGATTGAAGGGCTCATCTTCTTCTAAAATGACCGTCTTGGTAGCGTGATGATAAAAAGGTTTGGGCAGAATACATTCCGCCTCATTAGTTAAATTGGGCCAAGTGCGATGGAGGGCGAAGGCCGCCTCTTCCAGGGCGGTGAGGGTCTTTAATAATTTGGCCTTAGGGTCAAGAGTGGAGGTAGAAGTAATGGGTACCGTCTCATGCCAGATAATAATTGGCTTGCCGTCATGGGATGTGGGCGCAATTACACTGGCCGTTACCGCCTCGTCACCGAGATCAAAAAACACCGCCAAGTTATTTTTAACTTCCGCCTTTTTCACCCCTATATTCTACCACATTCCCTTTTAGACAAGTACGCCTTTTATCCTCCGGATGCCGGCGGCGACGGCTTCTTCTTTAGTAATTTTGAAGGTGCCCAAAACACCAGTGTTTTCTACATGTGGCCCACCACAAAATTCTTTAGAGTAAGCAGATTCTAGAGAGTCACCAATATAATAAACCTTCACTTCATCCCCATACTTCTCATTAAACATGTGGCGGGCACCCGTCTGCTCGGCCTCCACTTTAGGTAATATCTCAAATTTAACCGGCAAATTAGCCTTAATCTTCTCATTAACAATCTCTTCTACTTTTTTCTTCTCTTCTTCTGTTAATTTTTGTGGATGAGAGAAGTCGAAGCGTAGTCGCTCGGCGGTAATATTACTCCCTCGCTGCTCTACATGCTCGCCTAACACTTCATGTAGGGCTTGGTTAAGCAAGTGAGTGGCAGTGTGATACTTCACCACTTCTTCAGAGTCATCAGCTAACCCGCCCTTAAACTTCTGCCCCGCGCCAGATTGTGAAAGTTTTTGATGTTCTTTCATAGCTTTATTAAAACCTTCCATATCAATTTCTATTCCTTTTTCATTGCCAATTTCAGAAGTAAGTTCAATAGGAAATCCATATGTAGAAAATAATCTGAAAGCTATTAGGCCAGGCATTATCTTTGGTTTTTTACTCATCATATCTTCGACTTCATCTCTTGTAGCCTCACCCCAATAAGCTATAGGTCCTCTATACCACTTTTCAAATTCCTTATAACCTTCTTCTACAGTTTCAGAAAACTTATCCATCTCATCTAAAATTACACTATAATTTGTTTTTTTCACATTGAAAACCTCAGGATATTGATCAACATATACCTTAACGAAAGAATCAAGAAGGTTAATAAAAGTATCCCGTGGACCTAGAACTAATTTTCGCATATGCACAGCTTGACGACGTATTAACTTTCTCATTACATATCCTCGATCTTTATTTGAAGGAATAATTCCATCTGCAGCTAAAAATAAAATTGCTCGAGTATGATCCAGGATTATTCTTATTGACCTATCCTTTTCTGTTTCTGTGGAAATAAAGTGGGAGAAAGAATCTGAATGCGCTTGCTCTAGTATTCTTAAAGATTTTCTAAATAAATCCGTATAATAGACATTACCCACATTTTGCATAATCATAGATAGGCGCTCGAGGCCGGCGCCGGTGTCCACATTATTATTCTTTAATTTACCCACCACCTTACCATCCTCCTTTTGATACTGCATGAAGACATCATTCCAAATTTCTATCACCTTGCGCTCGTCATCGGCTTTAATATATTGCTCTTTAGTTAAATCACCCAAGCCCTCGGGAGTAATATCGTAGAACATCTCCGTGTCTGGTCCACAAGGGCCATTGTCGCCGGCGGCCCACCAATTACTCTTGGCACCCATAAAATAAATGCGATGCTCAGGTACATATTGCTTCCAAATATTAAAGGCTTCGTCATCGCGAGGGGCATTCTCGTCACCTTCAAACACGGTGATATAAAGCCTGTTGGGATCTAATCCCAAACCATCTTCCTTAGAAGTTAAAAATTCAAAGCTCCATTTAATAGCTTCTTCTTTAAAGTAGTCGCCAAGGGACCAATTGCCGAGCATCTCAAAGAAGGTGTTGTGAGTGTTGTCGCCCACGTCATCAATATCTACTGTCCTTAAGCATTTTTGAGCGCTAGCTACTTGTTTACCCGAGGGATGAGGATCTCCCAAGAGGTATGGAATAAGCGGCTGCATGCCGGCGGTATTAAACAAGGTAGAATTAGTAACACCCTTGTCATCAGTGGTGACCAAACTGGAGGAGGGCAAAATGGCGTGCCCTCTGGCCTCAAAAAACTTTAAGAATTTGGCCCTAATCTCATTAGCAGTCATTAGCTTGTATCCTACCCGATTTTAAACAATAAAAAAAGCAGGCCCCGTTCCGAAGAAGGGGCCTGAGTGAGAGGGATTACTTTTCCCATAGTCCCCAGGGGTGAAGAGGGTTCCTTGGTGGATCCATTGTTGGAGTATAGCCGGGAGGCTTATCGGCGTACTGCTCATCAAGAAACTTTTGGAGCAAATGGGTGACGTCTTCTGCTTCTTCCTGACCTGGCAAGAAGCATTCAGGTTGTTTGTGCAAGGTCACCACTCCCTTCTTCGTTTGATGCGAATGACTTCACTTACAACACCCCAAACACAGATAATCACCAGAATTATTACGCCAAAGATCGTTTGTACTAACAGATTCTGGCCTGATAATAACCAAAGAAACAAGGCAACGCCTAGAGCCAACAAGAAAACTGTAAAGAACTTTTTCATCAGTACGCCCTCCTATGGAGGAGATTAACAAACAACTGTTCTGGTAGCAAATTAAAAAGCCCACTCATGTGGACTTTAATCAGCCGCAGGGCTGAAGGTAATGGCTTTTACTTGCTCCGTATGGAGGAAGAATTGACACTCGCCAGAAACCTTGTGGTTTATTGGTTTGCCCTTAAATTTATACTGATCACCAATAGTCCCCATAAATTGTCCAGCCTCAAAGTCGGCGTCGAGTCTCCCTCCCTTAAGTGGAAAAGCATCAGCTGTTACCCGACGACTGAATTTGTAGCGAATGCCTCGCTTTAATCCCAACTTCTCCTCTTCGGGTAAGGTTTTAAGACTATCCACCGAAACAACGGCTCCCAGCGCTCCCCTAGATTCATGCTTTTTAGCCCTGTGTTTTCCCATGAGGTTTTCACCCCCTTTCCGGGATTAAACTACCACACATTGACTCTTTTGACGAGAGGAGTAGGATAGGTTTGGATTTAATCTTTCAATTAGGAGATCATAAAATGGTCACGCGTAAGGTGGATAAATGCCGTGTTTGTCGGCAACCGCGGATTATGTGGGTACCAGATCGGGTTTACCCGATTGAGGATGCTCATAAATCCAAGCGGTACAAAGATCTCAACACTGGTAAGTGGGTCCAAGGACCTTGCCGGTGTGAGGCAAAGAAAGTGAAGGTAGCATGATACTTTACTTGATCTGGCGAGGCGGGCTCGAGCGCTGGCGGATGAGGAAATCGTGGTGGCAACCGCAAAGGCGGGTTAAATACCGCTACGGATGGAAGAGAAAGAGAAATAATCAGATTTAGAGACGATGCTTGTACTTTTGTACGGATCGTCTCTTTTTTATTTAACTACTCCCCCGCCCAGCACCTTTTTACCTTCATAAATAACCACCGATTGCCCGGCGGCCAAGTCTTGAATGTTATCGGTAAAAATAATTTTATGGTCTTTAATTTGACAGGGTAAAAAGGCCCCATGATATCTAATTTGGGCCAAATAATTTTTACTTTCTGCCGGCTGGGTAAACCAGTTAGTAGACTCTAAAATAAATTCTTTCTGCTTACCTTTAGTATTTTTAGGCTCCTGACTTACAGTTAAAGTATTGGTCTTAATATCTTTAGCCACAATATAGTAAGGCTTATCTTGGGGTGTTTTGGTGGTAATAGTAAAGCCATGGCGCTCACCGAGGGTATAAAGTATTACCCCTTCATGCTCGCCAATTACTTCTCCCTTCTCATTCAATACCTTCCCCACCTTAGTCTTAAGTTGAGACTTTAAGAATTCTTTAAAATCAAATTTGCCAATAAAGCACAGTCCCTGACTATCCTTCCGCTCGGCGTTTGGGAGCTTGAACTTCTTAGCCAACTTCCTCACTTCGGTTTTTAATAATCCGCCGACGGGGAAAAGGGTCTTACTTAAGGCGTCTGATTTTATTTGGTACAAAAAGTAACTTTGATCTTTAGATTTATCTTTAGCTTGGTGGAGTTCATTGTTCTTAATTTGCGCGTAATGTCCGGTGGCCACATAATCGGCACCCAACTTCATCGCCTGGTCATAAAAGGCGCCAAATTTAATATATTTGTTGCACATCACATCCGGGTTGGGTGTCCGACCGGCTTGATACTCGCCCAACATATAATCAACAATTTTATTTTTATATTCTTTACTCAAGTCCCAAGTAACTAATGGTATATCTAAGTGGGCGGCTACCCGCATAGCCTCGCGTCTGTCATCTCGCCAAGTACACTTAACACCTTCTGGCTCCCATACTTTAAGGAAGACTCCCACCACTTTATAACCCTGCTTCTTCAGCAAGGCAGCAGACACAGACGAGTCTACCCCGCCGGATAATCCCACAAATACCGTCTTCATTACTCTATCTCTAACACTTTTTTGTAGATCTCGAAAGTGGCCTTAATATCAGCTAGGGCCGAGTGCGCGGACTCATTTTTAATCCCATAATGCTCGGCCAAGCCTTGCAAGTTGTACCAACGCGGATTCTCATTGTGATAATTTTTGGCGAAGGCCATGGGAATCAAGTCCAATTTATGATAATGCATCTTATTTTCTAAACCGGATTTTCTAAAGCCCACCTCCAAGAACTTAGCGTCGAAGTGCACATTCTGACCCACCATAATGCAGTCGGCTGTCTTCTCTTGCACCACCTTCATCACTGAGGCGAGATCACTGGCAAAGAGCCAGTCGGCGTCATTGTAACTATTAATCCGCAGGGCCTCAGGCATAGCTGTCTCAATGTGCTCGGGTTTAATCTTGTATTCAAATTCATCTATTACTTCTAACTTGGGCCCGCGTCCTTCTTGGGGGATCTGCTTCACAATCAAGCCACCAATCTCAATAAGCTCGTGCTTCTCGGGGTCGAAGCCGGTCGTCTCCACATCAATAAAAGCCAAGTTATGTTTCTTCATCTTCTCAGGAATTTATGGTAAATATTTGTTCTTATTCTTCAAATGCTCGTCATAATCGACGGCGTAATGCATCTGACTCTTTAGATCCGATAAATAAAACCAGTAAGGCGAGGTGATAGGGTTAGCCGCCGCCTCCAGCGAGCTGAAGCTGGGGCTGCCAATTGGGCCCGGTGGTAAGCCGGCATAACGATAAGTATTGTAGAGCGAGGGGTGACGCAAGTCGGCGCGGGTTAAATCAAAAGTGTTCTTACCCAAGAAGTAAGGGAAGACGGCATCCACCTGCAAGCGCATCCCCTCATCAATGCGCTTCCATAAGATGCCGGAGATCATCTCGCGATCGGCATCGGTGTACGCCTCCTTCTCCAAGATGGAGGCCATGGTCACAATCTCTTCCAAACTTCTTTTGGAGCGGAAGATGGCGAGGCTTAAGGGTGCAGTCTGCCGGTCAAAGTTCTCGCGCATCTCCTCTACCAAGCTGGTGGTGGAGGCGGTGGGCATGAAGAAGTAAGTGTCGGGGAATAAGTAACCTTCTGAAGTGCTGGCCAAGAGCATAAATTCTTGCCGATTAAATTCCGGCAGGCGCTTGTCTAAGATAACGCTGATATCGCTTAAGGTGGCGCCCTCCGGGATGCGGATCTTAATTGGTTTAATATCATACTTACCGGTTAATAAGCGATAAGTCACGCCAAAGATAGTTGAGCGATGCGCGAGCATGTAGTCGCCGGCAATAATATGTGGCTCACCGGGCAAAGCTTTAAGGAAGAGGGTGAAGAGTAATTCCGACTGCACCACCTTCTTATCTTCCAAGAAGGCGGCAATCTCGCGGGCGTTTAAGCCTTCTTGAATGCGGATAATTCTGCCCACCGGATAAGCGGCTGGTGGTAAGATCCAGAGTAAAATAATTAAAGCGACAACCCCGCCGATAATACTCTCGCGTCGGCGCTGACGATAAAAGCGTTTAAGTTTATACCAATAGCGGTAGAAAAGATTCTTCATGAAGTTTAAATAGGCAGATTAACTGGTGGCTCGCCACGCTTAGACTCAATCCGGCCCAGGGTAGGAGTCTCAGCCACTTGTCCGGGGAAGTGGAAGATAGTCGCCATCTCCTCAGTATTAAGCACCATCGGTTTAGAATAAAACGGTTTAAAGAAGTAAGCCCGTCGGCGATAAGCCTCGAAGATCTTCTTCTTCACCGCTTCCACTCGCGTTTGCCACGGATCTTGCCACGGATAATCAAAGCTGGTGGTCTTAAGCGGTTTGAAGCCGTTTAAGCCCCCGGCGCTAAATTGCTTCATGGAGGAGGTCATGCGCGCAATATTGTAAGACTGGTAATTATCGGCCGGCGCCAGATAAATCATCCGCACTCCGCAATCGAAGCCGGGTTTAGTGATACTGCGACTAATAGCCTCAATGACATCGCGCTCGGACTTAGGTACTGATCCCTCACTACTAATTAACTCGCCTTCAGCCCCCTTCTTGGCATATTTATCCATAATCTTCTTAATCTCCTTCTTGCCCTCCTCGGTCCAGTCTTGCCAACCATTCCAAGTGCCATCCTTTTTAAACCGCTCGCGAGTGGCCATTAAGGGAATTTGAATCCAAATTTGCTCGCCGGGCCCGACAGAGCCCAACATCTCAATTATTGGGGTAATGGGATCAATTTTAAATTCTTCTTTGGGATCTTTATCCAAACCGTAATCCACATAAGTCTTAATGGGATACGGATCGGGCTTAGTTAATTGATACTCCACGCCCCACAAGGACCAACCGCCGGTGGCCGATTGATAAGACGGCACAAATTGGGTGTAGTCATCCACCTCATGCACCTCAATGCCCGGGTATTGAGAATAAATTTGCGACTCAATCAAATTTTTAAACTTAGTTTGGGTCCGAATATAAAAATGCACCGATCCACCTAAGGAAACCATCTCTAAGGAGAACCAGGCGCGCAAGCGACCGTTAACATATTTATCAATTAAGCTACCTTCACTGGGTTGATGCAAGGCCATTAAAACTACCTCCATCGCTTGGGGCGACTTGAAGATCTCGCGCGGTGCCTTAATCTCTAAAAGCGTCCACTCTAAAGTGTTGATGTGATAAGAGCGAATATAGAGTAAGTATAAGCGCCAGCAGAGCAGGCCTAAAGGAATAGGCAACAAATACAAGAAGATTAAAGCGGCCGCCGAAATCATTTATTCAATTATACACCGAAAACGCTTAGGCGAGCGAGTATTTACCCTGTTTATCCTTCTTGAAGTATTTAGAGTTCTGGAGATTAACAAGAATGGTATTCTCTTTAACATAGCGCTCCTTCATCACCTTGTTGATGACATCTTCTTTAGACAAAGGTCCATTCTTCTTGAGGACGCTCTTAATGACATCAGCCACCACGCCGCGAGAGTAACCCCACTCGGTGAGAGCGTATAAGCCACGTCCTACCAAAACAAAGCGTTGGTCCTTAATCAATTCATTGTGACAAGTGGCCGGATGAGCCTTCTTACCGAAGGTCTTGGTAATTTGCTTAGCCACTTCAGAGAAGTGCATTGGCGAGCCGTGCTTGCGCAGCACCAAGAAGGCGTAATCGCGGATACCGCGCATGTGCACGTTAGGCGAGGAAGCTAAGCCCCACTCACCAAGTGGATTCTGCGATAAGCGCTTAGAGAGGACAATCCAACGCTTGGCAAAGTCGGCGGCGCGAGGATCCTTAACCACATCCTTAAGCTCGGTTAAGAAGTTGGTAATTAATTCGGCTTCCGAGACTAAATCATTTTCATTAAAATTGGTGCAGAGATTGCGGATGGAGTCGTGCACCTTCTCGGCCAACTTGGCGTCCACAGTCCAGCGATGATGGAATTCATCATCCTCTTTAAGTTTAGAAAAGGCCTCGCCAATAACTAACAAGAAGTGAATGTGATTCTGAGTAGACTTGTCTTTAGCGAGCGTAGATAAAAATTCTTCTTCATGGACGATACCACCATGAGAGGCAAGCACGGTCTTAAGCTCTTCAAAAGAAGGAGTCATGGAGGTAAAAGCGGGTGACTTCTTAATCGCCATTAAACCGGCATTCTCAATCTGGCGAACGCGCTCGCGCGTGATGCCATACTTCTCGCCAATCGCCTCTAAGGTCTGGCGTTTAGCCGTGTCTTCCAAGCCATAACGCTTAGAGAGCACCTCTTTAGCGCGGGGGGTCAAAACAGCGAGGAGCTTCTTGGTGGCCTCCTTCGGTTTAAGCGTTAATTTGTCGTTAGCTTTATTCATGTTTTAAAGATTATCACACGGTTTATAATATGTCAATAAATTAGACCATAAAGTTGATTACCCGGTCTGGCACATAAATGACTTCCCTCACTCCCCCGTCGCCTAACCACTTGGTCACTCCGGGAGTGGCTAAGGCCAAGCGTTTAATCTCGTCCTCACCCAATCCTGGCTCCACCGTGAGCTTGCCGCGGACCTTACTGTTAACCTGAATCACCACGGTAATGGTGTGTGGTGTAATTTGAGTTATATCATACGTAGGCCACTTGGCAAGGTGGATAGATTCTTGATAACCCAATTGCTCCCATAATTCATCGGCTACATGCGGAGCAAATGGAGCCAAGAGACTAAGCAAGGTCTCGTAATCGGCTTTATTAACACTCCCCACCTTATCCCAAGCATTAACTTGGATCATCATCGCCGACACAGCCGTGTTAAAACGGAAATTCAAGATATCTTCCGTCACTTTTTTAACAGTTAAGTTTAAATCAGCATCTTTAGCGGCATCATCTTTTACATATTCTTTTAATCTCCAAACTTTCTCCAAGAATCTTCGCACTCCGATAATATTATTGGTACTCCAAGCAATCTCCTCGGCAAAGGGGCCCATAAACATGGTGTACAAGCGCAAACTATCGGCACCATAAAGCTCCACAATCTCGTCTGGGTTAATTACATTCCCAAAGCGTTTGCTCATCTTGCGGCCATCCTCGGCCAAAATTAAGCCCACATTATGTAATTCAGTAAACGGTTCTATATTAGACACGACTCCAATATCGTATAAAAACTTGTGCCAGAAGCGGGCATAAATAAGGTGACGCGTCGCATGCTCGGCTCCGCCCACATAGACATCAACCGGATTCCAATAATCCAATCTTTCTTTATTTAATAAATCATAACTTGGTGGCTCACCTTTGACTTTAGGATTTTTACAGGCATAGGCTAAGTAATACCAAGATGACCCGGCCCATTGGGGCATGGTGTTGGTCTCCCGTTTAGCCTCGCCGGCGCACTTGGGGCACTTCACATTGACCCAATCGGTAATGTTGGCCAAGGGCGACTCACCCGTGCCTGCAGGCTCATAATGCTCCACCTCGGGGAGTTTAACCGGCAAGTCGCTCTCTGGTACTGCCACTGAGCCACACTTGGCACAATGAATAATCGGGATCGGCTCTCCCCAATACCTCTGCCGCGAGAAGACCCAATCTTTAAGTTTGTAGTTAACTTTGGGTTGACCACCAACTTTTTTAATCGCTTCATCCTTGTCTATTAATCCGGCATTAGAAACTGGTAAATTAAATTTGGCAGCAAATTCAGCATCGCGCTCATCATGAGCGGGGACGGCCATGACGGCGCCGGTACCTACATCAGCTAAGACATAGTTAGTGACCCAGACTGGCACCTCTTCATTATTAGCTGGATTAATAGCATAGATACCACTAAAGATGCCCGTCTTCTCGGGATTATCTTTGAAGGTTTGTTTAGCCCTCTCTGCTAAAGTTTGTGTCACATAATTTTTAATCTCATTACTTGCTTGCCAACCAACTTCTAACCATTTATTAGCCAATTCAGGCGATACAGCTAAAAAGGTAACGCCAAAAATGGTGTCGGGTCGAGTAGTAAAGATAGTTACCGCATGTTTACCATCTTCTTGGCCTTCAATCCCCTTCAATTTAAATTCAATCTCCGCCCCTTCTGATCTTCCGATCCAATTCTTCTGCGAGGTCTTAATACTCTCAGGCCAGTTTAAATTCTGACTGTCTAAATCGGTGAGTAACCGGTCAGCATAATCGGTAATTTTAAGCACCCACTGGCGCATGGGCTTCTTCTCTACCTCACTGCCACAGCGCTCGCACTTGCCGCCATCTAAATCTTCATTAGCGAGGCCCGTCTGGCACGAGGGGCACCAGTTAATCGGTTCATAACTCTCATAAGCCAACCCCTTCTCAAATAATTTTAAGAAAATCCATTGCGTCCAACGATAATACTCCGGGTCGGTGGTGTTGATCTCCTTCTCCCAATCGTAATTAAAACCAATCTTCTTTAACTGCTCTTTAAAAGTGGCGATGTTTTTATCGACTGCTACTTTAGGGTGAATTTTATTTTTAAGGGCGTAATTCTCAGCCGGTAGGCCGAAGGCGTCCCAACCAATCGGGTGGAGAATGTTGTGCCCCTGCATCTTCTTAACTCGCGAGTAAATGTCGGTGGCAATGTAACCCTTGGGGTGGCCCACGTGTAAGCCCTCACCAGACGGGTAAGGGAACATGTCTAAGATATAACTTTTAGGTTTATTAGGATCACTACCCACTTTATCAATATCAGCATCCCACCACTTCTTCTGCTGTTTGGCCTCTACCGCCTTGTGGTCATACTTATTCATGAGAAATTTATTGGGCCAGTATAACACTTTACTTAATTCCTTCAAATGGTATAACTGGGGGCAGAAGGAGGGCCCAACATGGTCCAATATATTGTACTTTGTAAAAATGATGAGGATGTTCCTCAAGCCTGTCTTATGACCGTACAATTCAATGTTTCCACCTCTTTAGCCCTAGTAATGGCAGAAAAACAGTGGGGCAAAAATAGGGTAATAGGAATTGGTCTAGTAGTGGAAAGAGAAATTGACCCCAAACTGATGACCCCTTCTCATTACGGCAAATTGGTCCGTGACAAAATACCAGAGATTATCTCCCAAAATGGCAAAGGAGAAATTCCTCATCATCACCAAGAATCTGGACCTCCGCTGTATAGTCGGTTTAGAGACAAGCACATGGAAGAAGGCGAAGAAATATTTAATGCTCCATCCCGCGATCAAAGGATCAGTGAATTTGCTGATGCTATGCAAGTTTTAAGGGATTGGGCGTTGTTTGTGAAAATCACACCAGAAGAAGTGGAGATCCGCAGAGTAGAGAGGGAGCGAGAACGAGGTAGCTTCTCTAAAGGCATAATTTTAGACCACGTCGACACCCCGGGCCCATGAGGGCCCCTTTTTAATTAAAAAAAGCGCTCACATCCCTGTGGCGCTTGAACTTAATCAAATATAGAAGGAACAAGCCCCCAGAGACGAGCGAGACACCACCCACAGATTGAAGACGGTGCTTCACTTTTAGGAACTTTGGGACAATACTGATACTCCCGTTCACATACCTTACAATGAGGGTAAACGAGTTCTTCCGACATTTCCTCCTCCTTTCTTTCTGATATATTTCTACTATTTTTATTTATTTTTGTCTATCACTTTACTTTGTTAATTCAAATGGTATAACTGGGGTCAGAAGGAGGGCCCAACATGGCTCAATATGTCGTGCTATATAAAGCTAAAGCTAATGGCGACTCCATGCTTCCTGACACCAGGGTAGTAGTGGCCAATTGTTTGGTTGAAAGTTCTCGAAGTGAAGAAGATGTGGCCGACGAACAAGTCCAGAAGTTTGGCCAAAACTTTATTTGTGTCGCCAGGGTTGTAGGTAACACCACCCTCTCGGCAGAAGAGAGAAATCTAATCGAAATCCAACGATTATTTACCCACTGATAAAGCCTCCGGGCCTTAAAAAAGACCTCCATGTGGAGGCCTTTTCTTTTTGTTTAATCCCTAATTTTTTTGACGCCGAGCCAGATGAGGGCGACGAGGGCGAGGCCTAAGATGATGACACGGAGGTAATCATCCATATTGCTCCAGTAGCGGATAGTACCGATAATGAAGGAGAGCACACCACCTAGCGACAAGCCAAGTGACACAGCGGTAATATTAGAGATAAAGAAGCCAATTACCAATGAGAGCAGGCCGGCAACTACTAAGATAATAAAGACATTGCGATTATAAAGCTCTTCAGCTACTTGAAAATTCTTCTGACAAGTAAAGTTGGGGTCACACCAACCGCGAGCTACTGTCTCGCCTGCTGTAACCGGCTTCATAGGCGCCACATTCTCGGTCCAAGCACCACCTACGGCCACACATTTATCTTGAGTGTCGGGCGTAATGGTTACTTGCTCCTGGGGACAGAACTTATCCCACTCGGGAGCATCATAAGCGAGCTTAATAGCGAAGTTGAAGAAGAGGTTAAGCACCACCACAATGGCAATAACCAGCACCCACTTCAAAATATGTACATTTTTCATAGTATGTTAATTATATCTTAAACTCTACGACATCACCATCCTTCACGATATAATCCTTGCCTTCAGTTCGGAGCAGGCCCTTGTCGCGAGCATGACCGTAACTGCCAGATTCTAAGAGCTTATCCCAAGCAATAACTTCCGCTCTAATAAATTTATCTTTAAAGTCGGTGTGGATGGCGGCGCCGGCCTCCGGCCCTGTACTCCCCTGTTTAATAGTCCAGCCGCGGGTCTCTGTCTCGCCAGTGGTGAAGAAGCTCATTAAGCCTAAAAGTTTATAGGCGCCGGTAATAAGATCATTAACGCCATCATCTTCTACCCCCAATTCTTTTTTAAATTCTAATTTATCAGCCGTTTCTAATTCAGATAATTCTTGCTCTACCTTGGCGTCCACCTCCACAAATTCGGCCTTAGTTGATTTAATAAATTCTCGCAAGCGCGTGGTATCGGCCTTAGGCGCACCCGCTTTACCATTGAGGACATACAAAATTGGTTTGGCCGAGAGTAAAGTTAATTGTTTAATCAGCGGCGCTTCTTTATCATCTAAGTTCACTGTGTTGGCCATGTGGCCAGAGAGGAGAGCCTTCTCAATCCGCTCTAAAGCGCCATCTTCTAAAATAGCTTCCTTTTTATTTTGTTTAATATCTCGCGCTAAATTAGCTCGACGCTTAGTCACAGTTTGTAAGTCGGCTAAAATAAGTTCTAAGTTAATAGTCTCCACGTCATCCATTGGGTCCAACTTCTCACCCGAGACATGGGTCACATTTTTATCTTCAAATACTCGCACCACCTCGGCAATGGCGTCCACCTCTCTAATGTTGGAGAGGAAGGCGTTACCCAAACCCTCACCAGTTGAGGCGCCCTTAACCAAGCCGGCAATGTCGACAAACTCTACCGCCGCCGGCACCTTCTTAATCGATTTAGAGAAGTCGGCCAGTTTATCTAACCGCTCATCGGGCACTGCCACCACGCCCACCGAGGGGTCAATGGTGCAGAAGGGGTAATTCTCCGCCGGCACACCCTTTTTAGTGAGAGCGTTAAAAAGTGTCGATTTACCGACATTTGGCAGACCCACAATTCCAATAGATAAACCCATATTAAGCGAGTAAGTCTTTTAATTTATCTTGATAATTAGAAATGACTTCCATGGCGGCTTGTTGTTGGGGTACACCGGCTTTGGTTTTAGCTTCAATCTCTTCCGCCAACTTGGTGAAAAATTCTGGGTCCTTTTTAATCCCCTCAATGGCCTTGTTAACCACTGGCTCAGGAGCGCCGGCCTTGCGCAGCATTTGGCGGAGAATAAATTCTTGCAACATGCTTCACAATCTATCAGAGCCGTGTTAAATTAGCAAA
>JAGORB010000005.1 GCA_018063065.1 Minisyncoccota bacterium | reverse complement strand
GGCGGAGGAGGAGAGATTCGAACTCTCGAAGGGGTTTCCCCCTTGCCGCATTTCGAGTGCGGTGCCTTCGACCACTCAGCCACTCCTCCCAGCAAAGTGAGTCTAACAGCTTTTTGCCGATTTGTAAAAAAGCTGTTATAGTAGCGCTGTGTTAAAAGGCCCTATCGTCTAACGGTTAGGACGCCGGCTTTTCAAGCCGTTAATCCGGGTTCGATTCCCGGTAGGGTCACACAAAAATTATCTCTTAAACCATCCTTTGAGCTTTTCGTCGAAGCCGAGGAGCTCGACGCCGAGGATCAGGAAGATGAAGGAGCCCGGCGTAAACGGGGTGATTAATAATAGAATACCGATAACGAAGAGGACAATACCAACAACCTTTTTGACAGAAGCTTTCATTTGTTTAATTATACCAAAGTAATGAAAATTCTCGCGATTGAGACCAGTTGTGATGAGACAGCGGTCAGTATAGTCGAGTGTAGAGGTGATTTAGAATCACCTAGTTTTAGCGTCCTTGCCCATCAAGTGAGCTCGCAGGTGGCCTTACACGCCCCTTATGGTGGCGTGGTGCCCAACATTGCCAAGCGCGAGCATCTTAAAAATTTGCCTGTCGTTTTAGCTCAAGCTTTAGCGGAAGCCGGTTTAACTGAAAGCTCGGCCCAAGAAGTAATTGAGGCTGTGGCGGTAACAGTGGGCCCAGGGCTCGAACCAGCTCTCTGGACCGGGATTGAATTTGCTAAAGACTTGGCTCAAAAGTGGAATAAACCTCTCATCCCAACTAATCATCTTGAAGGTCATGTGATCTCGCCCCTCTTGGAGGGCAAGGAGATTAGTTTGCCGGCTATGGCGCTCGTCGCCAGTGGCGGTCATACCGAATTGGTGTTGGTAAAAAACTTAGGTGAATATGAGAAAGTTGGCGCCACCAAGGACGACGCCGCGGGCGAGGCCTTCGATAAAGTGGCGCGCCTGCTTGGCCTCGCTTACCCTGGCGGACCCAATTTATCTAAGCTCGCTGAAACGGTAACCAAGCAAGATACTTGGATCTTGCCGCGACCGATGCTCAATTCAAAAGATTATAACTTCTCCTTCTCCGGTCTTAAAACCGCCGTGCTGTATGCTAAAAATAATTATGAGAAAGAGAAGAGTCGAGAATTAAATGATGAAGAAAAGGCCGAGCTAGCCTTTGAATTTGAACAGGCGGTGGTAGAAGTGTTACTTACCAAAACTTTAAAGGCCGCCGAGCAATATGGTGCCAACACCATTATCTTAGGCGGCGGCGTTATTGCCAACCAGAGATTACGTGCCGCCTTTGAGGTCAAGAGTGAGGAAGGTTTTAATCTCCTGATCCCCAACTTCAACCTCGCTACCGACAACGCCACCATGATTGCGATGGCCAGCTACATCCGTTATCTCAAAAACGATTTCATCTCCCCATCTGCTATCCCCTCCTCTAATATTTCCGCCAACGGCAACTTAAATTTCTAAACAAAAAGAAAAACGCGCCGGGGTGATTATTCACCCAAGCGCGAATTATTTTCTACCACACAAACATTCTTATCATTTGGTAACCAGTGTAGGGCCAGACCAGGGCGTCTACCACCCTTCTCCACTCTCCGTTCACCAAGTGGCGACCATGGGCAACATCATAGGTTTCGTAGAACATCACCGCCACACCCAAGTAGAGAAACAGAAACAAAAAAGAGAAAATGATTGTTATTCCCAATTAACTACCCTCCTACGGTTAAGATGCCTCCAACCTCAAACTATAATAACCTTAAAAATATGTCAACTCTCAAAAGGGCCATATTTTATGGCAAAAAAGAAAACGCGCCGGGATGATTACTCACCCAAGCGCGGTTTTAATTCAATCATTTTCACTTTTTGATCAGCATCTCCTTGTATTTCATGTAGGAATAGACACCAAAAAACACAGCTAAAGCACCCATTTTAGGTACCCACCCATAATTACTCAGATGGACTTGTTCAGTCAAAACCAAAACAAGAATCAATGTTGTCACGCTAAAACAAAGAGCACAGAGAAAACGTAGGAACTCCAACATTTTTTATCCTCCACTGGCAAAGAGCCGTTGTTTACTTCACTTTCTTCATAATAGCATATTTAGTATAAAAAGTCAACCACCTGCCAAAAGGGCTAAATTTTATGTTATATTTAGCCGTAATGGCAGATAAATTGGAGAAATTGAAGAAGCCCTATGATCCTGAGGGAACCGAGGGACGGATTTATAAAGTGTGGGAGGAGAGTGGTTACTTCAACCCCGACAATCTCCCCGGCGAGCGGAGCGAGGCTTTTACCATTGTCCTCCCTCCCCCCAACGTGACCGGTGTTCTACACCTCGGCCACGCTTATGAAGATTCTTTACAAGATGCCATTATCCGTTTTGAACGGCTACGTGGTAAAAAAACTCTCTGGGTCCCCGGCACCGACTCGGCCGCTATTGCCACTCAAGCCAGAGTAGAAAAAGATATTCAGAAGGAAGAGAGCAAAAGTCGTCACGACTTAGGCCGGGATGAATTGGTAAAGCGAGTGGCCGATTTTGCCAAGCAAAGTGAGAACACGATATTGTCCCAAATTAAACAAATGGGCGCCTCTCTAGACTGGTCCCGTTATGCTTACACTTTAGATGATAAAAGAAACGAGGCCGTCTTTACCGCCTTCCATAAGATGTATGAAAGCGGTTTAATTTATCGTGGCTTCCGGATTGTAAATTGGGACCCTAAGGGCCAGACGACCATCTCTGATGATGAAATAGTTTATGAGGAGAGACCAGCCACTCTTTATACCTTTAAATACAGTCCTGACTTCCCGATCGCTATTGCCACCACTCGACCAGAAACTAAAGTGGGTGATACCGCAGTAGCGGTACATCCGGACGATAGTCGCTATCAACAATATATTGGTAAGGAGTATGAGGTGGAGTTTTGTGGCGTCCCACTTAAAATTAAAGTAGTGGGAGATGTTGCTGTGGATCCAGAATTCGGCACCGGGGCTGTCGGTGTAACCCCTATGCACAGCCATACCGATTGGGATATCGCCGAGCGTCATAATTTACCCAAAATTCAAGTTATCGATGAATACGCCAAAATGATGGTTGAGTCTGATGTTTTAAAAGGTAAGAAGGTAGCTGAAGCGAGAGAGATAGTGGTCGCTTGGCTGAAAGAGCAAGACTTGATTAGTAAAGAAGAACCTATTACTCACAATTTGGCCTTGGCCGAGCGCACGGGTGGCACCGTAGAGCCCTTACCCAAGCTCCAATGGTTTGTAGCCGTCTCTAAACCATTCTCCCAAAATGGTAAAGAAACGACGCTGAAAGAAATTATGCGCCAAGCAGTAGAAAGTGGCGCCGTGGAAATGCCACAAGAAAATTTCCAGAAAATTTATCTCCACTGGATTAATAATCTTCATGACTGGTGCATCTCGAGACAAATTTGGTTTGGTCACCGTCTCCCCATTTGGTACAAAGGTGACGAAGTAAAATGTGCCGAAGCCTCTCCTGGTGAAGGTTGGGAGCAAGACTCGGATGTTTTAGACACTTGGTTTTCTTCAGCTCTCTGGACCTTCTCTACTTTAGGATGGCCTGAAGATACTAATGATCTCAAGACTTTCCACCCTACCAACTTCATGTCTCCCGCTTATGAGATCTTACAATTATGGGTCTCGCGCATGATTATGATGAGTGGCTTTTTATTAGGCACGGTTCCATTCAAGAAGGTGATGTTCCACGGCTTAGTGAGGGATAAACAGGGACGGAAGTTTAGCAAGTCCTTAGGCAACGGTATTGACCCCTTAGAGATTATTGGTAAATACGGAGCCGACGCTTTAAGAATGAGCTTCTTAGTAGGTACGGCTATTGGTAATGATGTCCGCTTTGATGAAAGTAAGGTTAAAGCCTACAAGCACTTTGCTAATAAACTCTGGAACATCAGTCGGTTTATTTTAGAAAATACTGATCCGGTGGATGAAGAAGCAAGTTTAGATAAAACCGAGCAAGAGTTGATAACCGAACAGCAAGAAGTGTTGAAGAGTGTAACTGCTCACTTAGATAATTACCGCTTCCACCTCGCCGGCGAGGAACTTTATCATTACATTTGGCATCGGCTGGCGGATGAGATCTTAGAAGAGAGTAAAGCTAATCTCACAGAGTCTCGTAAAAAGTTTCTGCGTGAGAGTTTGCGAACGATCTTAATTGCCCTCCACCCCTTCATGCCCTTCATTACCGAGGAGCTCTGGAGCTTGGTTAAAAAGGATGAGGACGATCTCTTAATGGTCCAAAAGTGGATAATTTAAACTAGCTTTTAGGTTATAATAATTGAGTGTTATCGGCCAACCTCTCTTTCATCGTTTTAGCTTTATTGGGTGGAGTCGTACCGGCGATAGTCTGGCTCTTCTTCTGGCTCCGAGAAGATAAAAAGAAGCCCGAGCCCACCGGCAATATCCTCCAAGCCTTCTTGGTGGGCGGCTTCTCGGTGATTATCGCCTTCTTCCTCGAGCGACCCTTCTTAGAGATTATTGGCCCCTTGGTAGGCACCACTATCCCCATTAGCTTAAGTCTCACCACTGTTATCCTCATCTTGACTCACGGTAAGCTAATCCTGGTTTGGTCGTTTATAGAAGAGTCAGTTAAGTACTTGGCGGCTCAGATGACGGTCTTAGGTCGAGCGGCCTTCGACGAGCCTATTGATGCCATGATTTACATGATTACGGTGGCGCTTGGCTTCGCCGCGGTAGAGAATACGCTCTTCCTCTTCGACTTGCTCATTAAGGGCGAGACGCACATTTACTTTATGGTGACCGGGCACCTGCGCTTCCTCGGCGCCACCATTGTGCACACCGTGAGCTCGGCGGTTATTGGCGCCGCCATGGCTCTCACCTTCTACAGGCGCACTGCTGTTAAATTGCTGGCCATTATCATTGGCTTAGCCACAGCCACTGCCTTGCATGCCTTCTTTAATTTCTTTATAATTAACAACAACGGCGCGGCCACCGCCCAGATGCTTATTGTGTTGTGGTTCGGAGCTATTTTCATTATTTATCTGTTTGAGAAGGTGAAGACCATCACTCGGACCAACAGTCTTAATTCATAATCATTAATTACTTATGCCTAAAGAACGACGATCATTTTTTGAGAAGTTGACGGGGAGCATCTCCCTGGGTAATGAGACGGAGGACTTTAACTTCTCGACCCCGCCGGTAATTAAAGATGATTGGTCAGAAGAAGAAGCCGAGGTAGACGGTGAGTTGGCGGTGGATGTATACGAACGCCCCACCGAGATTGTGGTCCAAGCGATGGTCGCCGGCGTGAAGCCTGAAGATTTAGACGTGAATGTTACCCGCGAGATGGTCACCATTAAGGGCCGTCGCGAGAGTATTAAAGAAATTAATTCCGAGAATTACTTCCAAAAAGAATTGTATTGGGGCTCCTTCTCACGGACGATTCTCCTCCCGGTAGAAGTGGAAGCCGAGGAAGCCGAGGCCCTGGAGAAGAATGGCCTCCTCACCGTGCGCATCCCCAAGATTGACCGTGGCCGCTCCTCTAAACTGAAGATCAGAACGGCTTAGTTTAAATTTGTAATAAAGACTCCATAATACCGTCTCTAAAATTAGAAGCGGTATTATTAGTTTAATAAATTATTTATGGCGATAATCGTAAATAACCCCTCGGGGGAAGGTGACGGGAGTGTTGGGTTGGCAATTGGTTTACTAATCTTGGTGGTGGCGGCGATACTCTTCATTGTGTATGGCTTGCCGGCCCTGCGGACCAGTCAGACCCCCGCTCCGGCGCAACCCAATACCACTAATATCCAGGTCGATATTCCTAACCCTTTACCAACGGATTCTACCAATAATTAAAAATTATATGGGAATTATTTTATGGATCATCTTCGGCGGCTTAGTGGGCTGGATCGCCTCCATGCTAATGAAGACTGATGCCGAGCAAGGCGTCTTCTTGAACATTGTCGTCGGCGTAATTGGTGCCGTGGTCGGCGGCTGGATTATGAGCATTGTGGGGGAAACCGGGGTCACCGGCTTCAACCTCTACAGCTTTGTAGTGGCGCTCATCGGCGCTGTGGTGCTCATTGGTATTGTGCGGATGCTCCGCACGGTGTAGAAAAATTAATAAGTTCCACCTACCTAAAATCCCGCCATTGTGGCGGGATTTTAGGTTTACGGTGCCCAGAGTCAGGCTTGAACTGACGACCCTTCCCTCTTCAGGGGAATGCTCTACCAACTGAGCTATCTGGGCAATACACCCCAGACATTCTTATATACTTCCGTTATTTGGTCAATGTAGGGCTGGAGGTAGTAGTAAGCGCCAAAGGCGGCCCCAAGAATGAGCAACCACTTCACCAGGGCCACAAAGCTGGTCCACCGGTTGTGTAGGAGGAGCTTCTTTAAGATCCGACTGTTCTCGTCTACCTTGGCCTCAATTCGTTCTAAATCACCATCCATAGAGCCATTTTACCAGATTTTGTAATATTTTAAACTGTGCTCCAGGTAGGAATCGAACCTACATTTAGGGCTTAGGAGTCCCTCGTTCTATCCGTTGAACTACAGGAGCATTAAAGGATAAACGTATTAAATCTATCACGCTCATCATAAATTTGAAATGATTGCCTCCTTTCTTTATTCTTAGACGACACAATCCATACTTTAATTTACCTTTTTTCTTTCCTTTTAAAATATTGACATTTTGTATTTCACTATTTTTTATACCCAATAAATTAGCCCAATAATTAACTACCTTTTGTCTATCCATATCTTCATAAATCCTTAAAGTAATCCTTAGGTCAGTCTTAAATACCCCCAGATCATACAAACAAGATAAAAATGTTAATATCAGTCCTGGATCTGTGTTGGATAAATTAAATTCCTTTTTATTTCCCTCTCCCCAATATAAACACGCGGCAATCAAGAGTTTGTCTCTCTTGGATATAGATTTTAAGTATTTTTTAGCCTTATTCTTAGAGTCTAACCAGAGTTTTTGTGATCTATAGGTACTACCTCCTTGTTTTGATTTTAAAATGCTTTTAAATTTTTCTGAAACAACCACTCCTTGTATATAACGAGAAATTGTGGCCCTCCCCACAAATGTAATAGTTTGAATTTCACTAATAGTATTACCCTTCTTTCGAAGTGATTGTATTAAGTTTATTTTTTCTCTCGATATGGCTGATTTACCCATACCGTATATTAAAACATTTCTAGGACGATTATACTATACCCATAAAACCAACAAATAGGGACTAGTAACTAGCTGGCCTTATAATCCTGTTCTTTGCGGTTTCTTCTTCACAGAACATACCCATTCCTATTTTCATTGATTCCAAAACTGAACATTGAGGAAGCCGGTGAAAATCACCACTAATTAATTCAGAAAAATAGTTTTTTAAATAATAGTGGCCAGAAAGTGGATGGCGATTGAGTAAAGAACCCCCCAGACCAATAATTGAGTAGACGGAGTTATCTGGACTAATCCTTAAAATTTTTAGATAATTTTTTTCTGGATTATCAGAACCTGAAACAGACTTTAAATCAATTGAATTATAGAATTTATCGTAACGCTCCTCTCTTAGACCACATTTAATAGTAGCTTGGAGTCTTAATATCGGAGAGGTTACATGTCCATTTATATCAATAACGTATAATTCTTTTAAGCCGTCTTCCAAATCTAAATCAGTAAATGCTAAGCGATAATAATATTCATACCCACCGGTCGACAAGGGAACTTCAGTCCACGATATACTATTTAACTCATCATGATCCAGTCCATACTTCTCAAGAATATAGTTAAAATTTTTATCCAAAACCAAAGACCCACTTTTAACATCGGCTAAAATAGCCCTCGCTCTTTTTCCTATAATCTCTGTGTCTCTAAGGGCAGCTTCTAATTCTTTACCACTTGAACGCATACCCTTCGCATAATAATCCCTGTCATAATATTCATATGATATTGTCATAGCTCGACGCACTGGATAAGATACAAAAATCTCCTTACCATTCCTCTTCCACAATAAACTTGGAATTTGTTTATTATAATTAGGGTCATTTTCCCCTACTGCTATATCTCTTTCTGTTACAGAGAAAGGTTCTATATTTTCCTTCCCACCCTCTATCACTACATTTTCTAAGAAAAAATCTTGAATACCGCCTATTTCTTTACAAGGAGCTGACTTAAAAGAATAGGTGGAATAGAGCAATAAGGCCAGAACTAATAATAAACATACACTCCCGCCAATTTTCACTCTTTTTAAATTATTTTTAGTGGTCATTTTACTTTAAGATGGCGGCCAAGGGCACTAATTAAATCTTCTTAAGAGAGCGGTAGACGCGCTCGAGGGCGGCATGGTCGGACTCGCTGGAGAGGATGAGTACTTGCTGGCCCCAATCGGCATACATTTCATAAACCTCGCCGGCCACATTGTAGAAGCTACGCTCGTGGAAGAAGGTGTTGATACCATTCACCACTTCAGATTTAAAAGAGTATTTACCTTCGTGACTTAACACTTCTTCAGCGATAGTTTGCTCTAAAGCCACCAAGCGCTGAGTGGCCTCCGTCTTGGTAATCGCGCCCAGCTCTAATTCTTGATTAATAACATTAATCTCATCTTCATGATTAACCCAGGCCAAATTGCTAATGTGATTAGCCTCCAAGTCGGCAGTATAAGCGCTGAAGGTGCTGGTAGCCAAGTTGCTAACGCTAATCTTAATCGGACGCAAGCCGCTTAACTGGGCTTGCGAGGGATACTTGGGAGTAAGTGTTACCAAGTTGTTGCCAGCGCCCTCCTCTACCTCATACTCGGGCGGATATTCTAAGCTGAAGCCAAGCGCCTGATTATTATAAACTTGCCACTCCTTCTGCTCTTCTCCTAATTGTGGCAGAGAATCATTAAAAACGAAGTAAGCCCCCGCGCCCAAGAGCGCAATCACCACTGCCGCTAAAATAAGAGTAATCGCCGAGCGAGACATAATTTAATTAGTTACCTTCAAGAGCTCTCGTAAGCGCTCCTCGTCGAAGCCGATAATAAGCTCGTCACCCACGGTAATCACTGGCACGCCCATCTGACCGCTCTTATCCATCATCTCTTGGCGCGCCGCCAAGTCGGCCTGCACATCATGCTCATTGTAATCAACGTCATTATTCTGGAAGAAGACCTTGGCCAGCTTGCAGAAGTGACAAGTGGGGGTGGTATAAATGGTAACTTTAGACATATAAAGACTATTCTAACATACGCGATAAGAAGCCGGAAATGTCGTCACTAGGGGCCGCTTTATTAACCCGCTCGAGGTGGCAATGCTCGCACTTGTGGGTAATGATGTACTCGCCACCCGCCAAGCGCACCCCGGTGGGCTTCATTAGCCCCTGACAGGGCTCTAGTCTATCTCCAGGGTACACATCCACATGCTTGCTCCACAGGCACTGTGGGCAATGATTAGTATAGCCATTACCCTCCACCGTAAAGCCACAATGCTCGCATTTAAAATCCTCCACCACCTTTTTAAATTGTAGAGACATTTAAAACCGTATGGAATTAATAATAAATTCAAACTCCGCTAAATAATCAGGTACAGTATCTCTATCAATATAACTAATCTTTACCACTTCTGTTCCCTTCTCTAGATATACATCCTCTAGATATCGACCGCCTACATACGCCGAATTTTGAGGAATACCTTTAATGCGCAGGGTTGTATATCCATTAATTATAGACTCAGTCATCTCCAACTGAGGTTCATTGGCACGTGAAGCCGTAATCGATTCCTGCATTTGCGCTTTTGATCCTTTCATAATAGCAACGGGCGTTAGTGGCCCTTCCCAAGCAGGTGGAAAAATAATTTCCTCTGGACTAATAAATATAGTAGTCGAGGCATAGGGGTAGGGTTTAGAATACCACCCCACCGGAAGATCAAAAGAAAAAGTATCTGACTTAGAAATCGAGCTCTCAGTTATTAACTCATTTTCTAAAGAAAGTTCGGTTACTTTATTTCTACTTAAATAAGAATAAGCCAAAAATAAAACTATTACTCCTATTATTACAATTAAAACAATCTTTATATTTTTCATGTTTTTAAATTTTAATCCTTATTCCAAAACTTCTCCCACCAACCCTCTTCTTTCTCCATCGTCGTGGTGGCGCGCTCCTCTTCATCAAAAATGATCACCACCTGCTCGCCTTCGCGAGCCACGGGGAAGTTGTTTCTAATTTCCTCTTCCTTGCCGCGCGGGGTCTCCAATCTCTCTACTCTAACTTTCAATTTATCATGTCGCGCGGCAACGGTGGCCAAGTTGGCCTCGGCCTCGGCTCTGACCTCGCGGCTGGCTTGATTCTTGCCCCAGACTTGCCACACAGAGTGAGAGAGTAGGGCCACCAACACCAACATAATCACCGTGAAGAGCCGCCAGAGAGGACCATATTCATCACTGCGTCGCCCTTGCCTAATCGCCATAGTCCCCTTATACTAACATACAATGTTTAGCCTAAAAAAGCACAAGATTTTCCGCGTTTTCACGGCGATTGTGGGAGTATTGGTAATTATCTCGATGGTTATCTTCTACGCCTTCCCCTTATTCTCCTGAACCATCATCTTTAAGAAGACTTCCTCCGGGATATCCACTCGGCCGCGTTGTTGCATCTTCTTTTTACCCTTCTTCTGCTTTTCCAGCAGTTTCATTTTACGCGTGACATCACCACCATATAAGTAGCCAGTCACATCCTTACGCAAGGCCGAGAGAGACTCGGAAGCAATAATCCGTCCCATCGCCTCGGCTTGGAGTTTAATCACAATCAATTGCCGCGGCATCAAGTCTTTAAGCCGATTAACAGCACTGCGGCCCTCGGTCTCGGCCCGGCGGCGGGCAATGATACGGGTGAAGGCGGGCACCACTTCCCCACCTACCAAGATATCGAGTCGCACCACATCAGCCGGGCGGAAGTCGCCGAGCTCGTAAGAGAGCGAGGCATAACCGGCGGTGGCGCTCTTAACCTCATCAAAGAAGTTGCGCATCAGCTCGCGCAGAGGCATTTCTAAATCTAGAGCGGTGCGATTATCGCTCCAGCTGTCGGTGCTGGTCGAAATTACCTCATGATCATGAAAAAGTTTTACTAAGCCCGATAAATAATCCGGCGGGACAATAATCTTCACCTTCACCCAAGTCTCACGGACAGTGTAACCCTTAGTATCTTGGGGGAAGAGATGGGGCGAATAAATAACCTTCACCTCGCCGGTTTGTAGATCGGTTAATTCATAACTGGTGGTAGGCGTGGCAATCACGAGCTTGAGGCCAAATTCGCGCCGGAGGCGCTCGGTAATAATCTCTAGATGCAACATCCCCAAGAAGCCAGTGCGGAAGCCGCGGCCTAAAATGCCTGACGACTCTTCTTCAAAAGATAAGGACGAGTCAGACAAGCGCAGGCGCAATAAGGCCTGACGGAGTAAATTAAAATCATCTTGGCTCTCCGGGTACACCGAGGCCCAGACCACCGGCCGCGGCCGCTCATAACCCGGCACGGCCGGCAACGGTGCGGCAAAGGTAGTAATAGTATCACCCACCGCCGCGTTCTCGGCATTCTTAATGCCGGTGACAATATAACCAATCTGGCCGGCCGATAATTTATCAGTCTTCTCTTTGGTTGGCGTGAGCATCCCCACTTCTTGAACAATAAACTTCTCGCGTGAGAAGGCGAAGATCATTTCTTGACCCATCTTCACTTCCCCATCCAAGACACGAGCGTACACAATGACGCCGCGATGAGTGGAATATTCAAAGTCGAAGACAAGTGAGCGGCTCTGATTAAGATTATGATATTGCGATTGCGGAGGCGGAATCTTCTGCACAATTTCTTGTAACAATCGCTCCACACCCTCCCCCGTTTTACCCGAGACGCTTAAAATTTCCCCCGTGAATTGAGGTAAAAGTTTTTTAATTTCTGCGACTGTCTCCTCCACTCGAGCATTAGGTAAATCGATTTTATTAATCACTGGGATAATAGTCAGCCCCAAATCTTGCGCCATCGAGAGGACAGTGAAGGTCTGCGCCTGCACCCCTTGAGTGGCATCTACCAAGAGTAGCACTCCCTCCACGGCCTGCAGAGCCCGCGAGACTTCATAAGAAAAGTCGATATGTCCAGGCGTATCAATTAAGTTTAAGAGATAATTCTCGCCAGCTTCTTCATATAAAATGCGCACCGGTTGCATCTTGATGGTAATACCCCGCTCGCGCTCTAGGTCCATCGAGTCCAAGACTTGGGCCTTCATCTTGCGCTTCTCAATGGTCTTGGTCACTTCCAATAGCCGATCGGCCAAGGTGCTTTTACCATGGTCAATGTGGGCGATAATTGAGAAGTTGCGGATCTGACTTTGAGTCATTGTTAAAGCACTCTAGCAATAAAAGACGGCCCTGCCAACCGTTAAAGTTCCACCGGTTCGGGGGCAATTGGGGTGGAGCGCCAGAACTTGTGGCGCAAGGTCCGAGAAAGCTCGCCCAGCTCTTTATTATCCATAATCGCGAGCAGGGCGAAGGTCGAGAGCAAGCCAATCACGCCGGCGCCCAACCCTTGCAAAAAGATGCCACTAAAAGTATTGAGATCAAAGCCACGGGCCAGAATATTTAAAGCCTGATAAGAGACAAAGCCACCGAAGATGGCCGCCGTTACCACTTGCCTCCCGGCGCGCCAGACCGGCCGGCCCAGCCGACCGAAGTCGTAGGTAAAGAGGATCATTAAGCTAAGCAAGTTCACAATCAATCCCAGAGAGAAGGCGAGCGGTAAAATGAGAACCATTGTCCCCTCAATATCACTGACTCGCAATAAAGACTCTAAGAAGTATCGCCCCACCGGCCAGGTTAAAAACAATTGTTTCAAATTGAAGGCCAGAACAATAATTAATAAAGACGAACCGGTGTTGATGAGGAAGGGCGTCAGCGTCCGACCGGCGGCGTAATAACCACGGACAAAGAGGAGCACTAATCCTTGCGCCACCACCGAGATAGCAAAGAGGGCCAGAGCCGCCGCTACTAAGCGTGTCTCTGTCCAACCGAAGTTGCCCGCACCCAAGATCACGCGCACCACCTGAGCCCGCAAGACAATAAAGAAGACCATCGCCAGCACCGACCAAAAAACAATATGCCTAAAGGCCGTCCTAATATGATTCAAGAAGGCCGCTTGATCCCCTTCTACAAACAAGCGCGACAAGGCCGGGAAGGCGGCCACCGAGTAACTCACGCCCACAATCGCCAAGGGTACTGATTGCAAATTCCAGGCGAAGTTGAAGACAGTAATCGCTCCAACCGACAAAGTGGAACCAAGAGCAATCAACATCATTAGAGAGAATTGATGCGCGCCCAAGGTAATAGTCCGCGGTAAAGAAATGCCAATAATCCGGCGAATTAACTTCCAATCATACGGCAGGCGCCAATGCGGCGAGAGTCCCGCTTGGCGCAAAGCCGGCCACTGCACTAACAAGTGACCTAGCGCGCCCAAGACCACACCCCAAGCCAAGCCCACCAGGCCAAAGTTGGGATAAAAGAAGATAACCCCAAAGATAATGCCGAGGTTATAACAAATCGGACTTAAAGCGTAGATAAAAAATTTGTTTAAACCTTGAGTGACACTGCCAAGCAAGTTGGACAAGCCCAAGAGGAAGGGCGAGAGCAACATAATCCGCGACAAGGTCACCAATAATGTCTGTTGTTCAACACTAAAGCCAGGAGCAAGATAATCAACCAAGAACGGCAATAAGAAGAAGGCGATAACACTCACCCCAACCATCACCAGGGTAAAAAGAGTGAAGAGTTGATCCAACATTTTTTTCACTCCCGCTTTATCATCGCGATTTAAGCCTTCTAGAATAAACGGGATTAAAACAGTCACGGAGACGAAGGAGGCAATTGAGACATAAATTAAATCCGGCAAGCGGAAGGCACCATAATAAACATCAAGCAACTCCCCGGCCCCAAATTGGCCGGCCAACAAGCGATCTCTAATCAAGCCCAAGAGTTGCGAGGCGAAGGCCGATAATCCTAAGAGAAAGGCGGCCTCATGTAAGCCGCCAATTTGTTTAGAAAATAGGGATAATATTTTACCCACCATAATAATTATTCTTCATCCTTAACCGGCAAGTCGTCGCGATCTTCCGGCGCGGGCGGTGGAGTGTTGGAGAGGGCTCGGCGGCCAGCTTCTAAGTTGGTGACAATCTGTTTAATCTCGGCAGTGTTATTGGCAGTTAATAAAATTTTGAATTGCTCCAAAGCTCTGGCATTGGCTCCCAAGGCGTCATAAGATAAGCCCAAGAAGTAGCGAGCATTGCCATAATTAGGATTGAGTCTGACCGCTTGCTCCAAGGCATCTCTCGCTCTGGTAAAGTTGCCAGCCTGATAATTGAGTAAGCCAAGACCGAAGAAGCTAACCGGATCGCCAGGCGAGACTTGCGTACCTTGCTCAGCGAGTGCGATGGAGCGATTTAAATTGCCGGTCGCTGAATCAAGTTGCGCGAGGACAAAAATGGCTTCCGTATAATTGCGCTTCAACTTTAAGGCTTGGTCTAAATATTCACGGGCTGCCGTATTATTGCCGGCCGCCACTTCCAGGCGAGCCAGATCAAGCCAAACTGAAGGCATGCTGGGATTAAGTCGCTTGGCCTCGTTGTAAGACTTAAGAGCTTCTTGATAGGCTCCCTCCACTTTAAGTGGAACTACCGATTCATACACTCGAGCCAAGAATGTCCAATTAAGATAGTTGGTGGGATTATAATCCTTGGCGTCTTGAGCGTTGCCAATGGCGGCACTTAAAATAGTTTGGAAACGAGCTTGAGCCTCTTCCGGCTTTAAGTCCTTCATCTGGAAGAGTTCATTCATGAAGGCCAAATCCAAATCGGCTAAAGAGCGATAATAAAGATCATTATGATTAAGACTAACTGCTCTAGACAACAAGACCTCGGCCTTGGGTAAGTCGCCATTTATAGCCGCCTTGAGAGCGCGACCATAATTAATGCTGGACCACACGCTCTGCAATACCAAGGCCAGCAAGATAAGCACTACCACTACCCCGACGGTGGTGCCAAAGACGGCCACCCACTTCCTTAACCACATTAACCACGCCTTCTCCTCGCGGGCGGGAGACACTTCCGGACCGCGTTCATTTAAAGCCACAATAAGGAGACCAGTGAAGAAGAAGGTTAAGCTAACAATGGTAATGCCGGGAATATAAATAACAGAGAAGGCCCAGAGATAAACCGTAACTAGCCAAGTAATAATCCCTAGTTTAAAAACTAGTGGCTCCAGTGTTTGCCGGCGGCGCCATAGGCGCCAGCCGGCCACAATAACTGTGCCTAATAATAAAATGTAAGTGGCTAAGGTAACTAACCCTCCCGTCACCACGCTGCTGGGGATCAAGCCCGAGCCATAACGGAAGTCATCTTGCCAGAAGGGAGTGTCATTAACGCTAATGGGTCGCGCCCGGAACCATTCATTAGAAAATTTATTAGGCCCGACACCCAAGATAGGATTGCTGTTGAGAGCGGACTTGGCAATCATCCAGGTCCCCTCCCACGACGGATAGACCTCCAACATCTGAATGCCGAGACGATTATTAAGATTGGTGATGGTAGTCCCAAGATCAAAAGGAGTACCAAACAAGCGAGTGGTGTTACCCACCTGACCAAACCAGAAGAGGATAAGAGCAATAACCACCACTACGGAAGACAGGGTAAGGAAGCGCCGCGGATGGAAGCGAGTATAATCAGTGGTGGTAAATAATTTAATAAGAAAGATGAGGGCCGCGATGAGGGCTATTAATAACCAAGCGAGATTGAAGTTGATAATAAAGGCGCTAAGGAGAGAAAGGGTGAAGGTGGAGATGGTGAGAATAGTTAACAGCTTGGTCTGGCGCCAAGGTAAGAATTCAATAAAACATAAGCTGACAATTAGCCCGAGGCCCATAAAGATGCCCAACTCATTCCACTTGCCAATTAAGTTAACGACCGGATTGTTGAAAATGTCGAGAGTGGTGAAGTTGCCGAGCAATAATAAAATTTGGAAGATAGCAACAATTAAGGTCAAACTAGAGACCACCAACAAGGTATTAAAAATTTCTCGCCGAGAAGTCCAGACCAGCGGAATGAGCGAGGCCAACAAGGCCAACATAAATACCGACAGAAAGGTGTCGGGCTCCACGCCGGTACCAATGAGAGAGTGCCACATCGCTCCGGAAGTTAGGCTGGAGAAGAAGGTGGCCACCACCGGTGTCCACAGTGCCACCACCCACCACGAGGACAAGCGATTGCCAGCGCCCTTATTGGTATTTAATAATAAATAAGCGGCGGCCACTACCAGCAGCAAGATGAAAAAAAGATAAACCTTAAGAGTGGAGAAGGTAAAAAGACTCCCGGGCCAAAAGGCGAGTGGCACCACAATTAATAAGCCATAAAATAAACGTGAGGCTAAATTCTCCCAACCTTCAACTTTAAACATAGGTCTTATTATTATAATACAGTCTAAGTTAACCACCAAAAATCCCGACGCAAGGTCGGGATTTTTGGTGCTGGTAGCTATAAGCCGAATTCTGTTATCGATAGTTATTTATCTGGGCCCTCGCTTACGCTCGGGCTCGAGCGGCACTTCCCGCCACTCACGTGTGGGGGCGGGACACGGCCTTGCACTTAGATAAGGATTTAGCCGTTTCACCCTTCGACTTCGCTCAGGGCAAGCCCTAAACAAAACGAAGATTCGTCACTGTTCGCACCTCTAGGATTGCTCCCGGTGGGTGTTACCCACTACCCTTTTAAATCTCCCGAAGGAGAAGTAAGTGTTCGGACTTTCCTCCTCCGCCTAAGGCGGAAGCAACTATCCGCTACCAGCTATTTATATTCTACCTGTTTAAACTTAAACCGTCAATAACAAGACTCTACTTCTTTTTAGATTTGGTCTTAGTGGGGGTAGCTTCCATGGTCTCTAAGGAGCTTAAGGATACATCCACCTCACAAGTCCCGCCCACGCAAGCGTATTCTTTAGAGCCTTGGGTCTCGTCATTAAATTCATAAGTCACAATCTTAGAGAAGTCGATATCCTTCATCGTCTCGGAGAGTTGCTTGTAAGTCTTCTCGTCAATCGCTTCATACGGCGCCAATTTATAAATATGCTTCTCGCGGGGTAAGAAGGACAAACCTCCCACCATCTCCCAATTTTTATACACCCAGTTACCGGCGGCTACCCACTCGTCATCACCCACCGAGATCGTGACGGAGGGATTATGCTCGGTGAAGTTCTCTTTAACCATCTTCCAATATTCCAATTGATCCACGGCCGACAAGTCATCCTTAAAGGTTGAGCCGGATGGCGCCTTCATCGGGAATTCTAAGACGAAGGTGTGGGCATTCTCGGCTGTTTGGCCCACTTCCGGATGATAAGGAATGCCTTGATCCTTCATTAATTGGAAGAGTGGGTCGGTGGCCGAGATGCGTACGCGTCTGATGTAATACTTGGCATGACGCGGATGCATACCAGAAGCGGCATCCACGGTCTGCGAGACTGTGCCCGAGGGCTTAACGCAAGTAACCGAAGTGGATTGATTAATACCAAAGCGCTTGGCGTACTCCTTATTGGCCTTCACCGCTTCATCCTTCATCGCCTTCAAGACTTCAGGCCGGCGAACCGCTTCTGAATCCCATTGACCGGTAATCGAGACACCCAACAAGCGCTCGTCCTCACAATTTTTCTTCCACTCTTCTGATAAATATTTAAAGGTGGTTAAAGTGGATTGATAAGTCCCTAAGATCGAGGCTAAGCGCGCCTTGCGCAACAAACTCTCTTTATTGTCAGTCGCTCTGGCCACCACCTCCGTCAGATTACAGAATTGCTTGGACTTTAAAACAATTTCGCCGCAGGGATTGGTGCCCGGGATACCCACCACCACCCCATTCTCAATATAACCACTTTGTTCCCACTGTTTAACGCGCCGGGCCGGCATCTGGCTGGTGAGAGTCCCGCGATTAAAGATACCACGCTCGCCCGAACCGGACTTGGCTAACGATAACCACTCCTCCATAAATTGAGTGGCGGTTGGCTTCTCTACATACACGGCCGAGTTGTTGGACATCGCCCGTTGCGGCTCGGTCATATAGAATTGACCATCCTTAGCGTGGCGCATGTCGGTATCATCCAAGTCAGATAAGGAGATAAGCGCTGTCCGGCGAACGCCGCCGGCCACCACCACCTCGCCCACCTTGCAGATAATATCGTGCAGGTCCAAGTTGGTGAGACGACGACCTTGGCGACCCAAGATCTTGGCCTTACTAAAGGCCATCAACTCCTTCAAGGGGCCCGGGCCCGAAGCGCGACCACCCATGGTCATCAAGCGCGCGCCTAAAGGTCGGACCAAAGAATAATCAAAGTCGATGTCTCCGCCGCTAAACCATACTTCCATCCCCTTCACGAAGGCGTTGCACCAACCCTCCTTACTATCTTCCACAATCCAAGTTTTGTGAGTGGTACCATTCTGGCGTTTAATGATTGGGAATTCTTGAGCGGTGATAGTCTCCACCGAGAATCCCACGCCACAACCATTCATCGAGAGATACATAATCTCGCCCAAGTCACGCGGCTTCATCGGTGCAATATAAGAACAATTGTAGCCAACGGCATTAGAGGTGCGAGCCGCTTTACCGGCGCCCCACATTAAGCGCATCGAGGGCATGACTTCTTGCTTCAAGATCGCCAGGCGCAAATCCTCGTACTCGGCCTCCTTAAGCTTGTTGCCTAAATTCTCCTTCATAAAATCAATGTACCGGCCTACTGTCTCTACCCAAGTCTCGCGCCGGCCCTCTGCCTCCTTCCAGCGAGAGTAGGAGCGGAAATAGACGAACTCGGCCATGGAACTACGGAAGTATTGACGACTCTCGGCGGTTAACTTCTTTACCTGCTCTGGCACGTCGCCGCGCGACTGACGAGCCTCGCCCCGGCGCTGGCGATAAAGGATATAAGACTTGGCAGTGGTAGCAAACTTGGCAAAAATGAGCTCCTTCTCCACTAAATCTTGAATTTCTTCCACGGTGGAGACATAACCTTTAGGCGCCTTCTTTAAAATAGCGACACCCCGAGCCGAGACGGCCTTGGCCACCTTCTTGGCGGCTGCTTCATTGCCCTCATTGCTGGCCTTCATCGCCTTGCTGATAGCCTGAACAATCTTCTGCTCGTTGAAGGGGACAACTGTGCCGTCGCGCTTGCGAACTGATTTAAGAGATTTAATTTTAGTAGTCATAGTTAAACTATTCTACCTTAAAACAACCCCGAGCGGGGCTGTTGATAAGTCTCTAAAAAACGGTTAGGAAATAAAAACTTTAGAGAGTAAAGTTTTACCTCGATTTTAACTAAGCAGGGCGCGAAAAAATTAAAGTCAGGAAGATGAGAAGGGTAATAATCGCTGAGACCAAACAATAAGCACACCAAGCCGCGAGCACCACCCCTTGCACATAAATGAGTACCCCCGAGACCAAGATCCCGCCCGTGACCAAGCCAAAGATCAGTCCCAACACTCGAGAAGAATTGAATTGGAAGAAGAGCGCCGTTAACAGCACGATGGTTAAATAGTAAGCAACGCCCCACACTGCCAAAGGAATACCTAAATAAACAGCGTATTGGCTCTGTAACACCGTGTCGCAGCCCTCGGTAATGGAGCAAGGCACCGAACCTCCCACATAATGCTTAACTGCCAAGTAGGTGGCATCGGCCAAGCCAATAAGAGCGAGAGTTAAGACGGCTTTAGCACTAGCGCGGTAAGTCATAATTAGAGAGCAGTGGTGGTAGCCACAGTGGAAGAAGCGAGTAAGGCATCGATCAAGGCCTTGAAGTCATTCTCGGAGCGAGGATTGCTAATCTGGACGCCATTTAAGAAGAAGGTGGGAGTAGAATCCACACCGGAGGCCTCACCCTCGGCGTAAGAGGAAGTAATTTTAGCCATAATGGCGGGATCTTTAAGATCGGTCTGGAGAGTGGTTAAGTTGAGAGCCAGCTCTTTAGCCAAGTTATTGAAGTAAGTCTCATTCTCAGCGGGAGTTTGAGTGGTCCAAGTGGATTGAGTGGCAAAGAGACGATCATTCATCTCCCAGAACTTGCCCTGGCGACCGGCGGCCTCGGCATAACTGGCGGCCAACTTGGCCGAGCGATGTTGAGCAAGCGGGAAGTGGCGATACACCACCGCCACATCATTAGGATAAGCGGCTAAAAGTTGTTTAACCACTGGCGCGTAAGCGGCACAAGCCGGACACTCAAAGTCGGCATACTCCACCAAGGTTACCTTGGCGGTAGCGGGGCCCAAACGCCAATCGGTGGCATCTACCTCTCGATTAAGCTTGCCCAAATTAGCCCCAGGAGTACTACCCAAGCTGGCGAAGTAGGCGGCCGCGGCCACAATAATAACAATTACAACACCCAAAACGGCCCACAACAATTGATTGTTTTTAAACATAGTGGTTATAGTGTAGAACCAGAAAAATTAAATGTCCAACCTTAGGAGAGGTGCTTGGAAACAAGCTTGGTCATCTCAAACATCGAGACAACCTCCTTACCATCAAATACAGCCTTAAGCTTGTCATCAGCCACAATGTTGCGCTTGTTCTTAGGATCTTGCAGATCGTGCTTCTTGATGTAAACCCAGAGCGCCTTAACTACTTCAGAGCGAGGCATAGGACCAGCACCTACTACTTCTGCTAACTCATTGCTAATCTTCATCGGCTTCATAAATGCAGAATTGGCCATAAAATTTGCTTTAAATTAATTAACTTACTTAATTCCCCCTATTATACCCTATAGGGCGCAATAGGCAACCTAGAGCTAAGACCGCAAGATCTTCTCCCCCTCGCCGGTTAAATCAATGAGCCTAGAGGGTTGACCAGTAAGCTTGCCGGCATCAATATAAAAATCAACCTTATCGCCAAAATAATTTTTGGCTTCTTCAATACTCGTAGCCGGCAAGGCGCCACTAGGGTTAGCGGAGGGGGCGATGAGGGGCCCAGTTTGCTGGAGCAAATCTCGTAAACTTTCTTTAGCCGGGAGGCGAAAAGCTAAATTGCCTCCTGGAGTGGGCAAGATTAAACTCACCGGCCCAGGCCAGTACTTTTTAATCACTTCTTGCTGAAAGCGGTTTAACTCTACGCCAAAAAGTTCTAGATCCTCTTCCTCCCCAATTAAAACAATAAACTTTTTATCCTCCGGTCGATTTTTAAGCTCAATAATCCGCTCCCCCACCTCCGGCCGCAAGGCACTCCCCACCAACCCATACAAAGTATCCGTCGGCAGCACCCCGACTCCGCCATTTTTTAGAATTTCAACGATATTTGGCATTTTCTTCTTTATTTAGATCAATAAAATCAAATTCTACTCCTAGTTTTTTAAGTTCGGCTACCGGGTCGTCAATTCTTTCTACCTTTACCGGTTTAGGCGAGCTGGTAGTTATTACCTCTAAATTACCTAGGCCTTCTGTGTGATGAAAATCGTTTTTATCAAAGGTGTATAAATAACCACCACCAGAATACATGGATTTTAAAGAATCTTCTAAAGATCCACGATCAAAAATAGCCACTACTGGATGATGATTATATAAATCTACTCCCGTCTTCCGCCCCTTCCGATTAGACATATAGGAAATCGCGATCCACTTATAGGGCGTAGCATGGAAGGAAACTTGGTCAAAAATAACTTCTCCTTGCTTGTTAAGTCGTCGCTGACGATGCGGCACTACCTCTTCAAATAGCTCATGCGAGCCATGATAGACATATTGCGGATCCGGTAAATTAGTCATCTATTGGTGAGATAATTTTGATAAAAGTATACAGAAACTAAGAGCTATCTACAAAGAACACTCAGGATGGCTCGAACGGCTTAAATCATGCTCTACTAAGGGAAAAATATAATGAACTATTTGATGGAATAATTACGGTGTTGGGAAATCAACAATTTTTCCTACACTTTCTTTAATTACGTCTCGACATACTCTTGCAAAAGATTCATCTTTTGATTCTTGAATATGTTTAGCGACACGAAAAAGGTCTGAGGTTCTCACCAAGACACAGTTCGATGTTTTGGCTGTATTGATACACTTAGTAGTGAATTGCTCTTCTCTTTCGGATGGCTTTTTTAATCGAAAACCATTCCCAAATAAAATCCCAATTGCTGGCACTTCGACTTCCGTTCTTTGTAAATCCTCTTGAATATTACTTGTCAGTTGTCTGAATTTATCAATGTTAATTGCAGAAGTATCTTTACCTTCTGCTTCCCCAATCAAGCGGTCACCTTCGGGTGAAGTAATAACATGATCAAGCTCAAGATTACCGTTATTATAATTTTCTGTCTTATAACCTAAAATTTCTAATGCGATACTGATAGCACTTTCAAGTATTTTTCCTTTTTCAAAAACTAAATCTTTTAACCTTGTTTCTTGGTCTATTTTTGTAAGCAAATCACTCTTTTCCGAAGTTAATTTATCAATCCTTTTCGACTTTTCTTCGAGTTCTTTTTTCAAAATCTGTTCTTGGGCTAATTCAAACCCCGCCTCAGTTATCCAATCTGGAGGAGGAGTTTTATCTTCTCCTTTCCGAAGGGTTTTATCGATATCTAGAAGTACTTTCACTAAAGTATTTCCAAATCTTACTGCTTCTTTTGTCCAGTAGGCTTTATTTTCTTTTCCTTTATATTCAGTGAATTTTTTTTCATCGTATTCTATAAATGGTAGGACGATAAGATTACCAGTTTTAACCTTATATATTGCTCCAAGAATTTTTGTCTTGTCTTTGCCGGTAAAAATTATTTGTCCGTTATTTAGATTTTCTATATAAAGTCTATACTCTAGGTTTTCCTTAAATTTCTCATAAAAATCGGTGAATACCGAGTTACCAGAGAATTCAATATGTTTACCAGAAGCAGATGTCAGTGTGCCAATGGCAATAGGCAAGAAATTATAATTACTGTAATTTTCGGTGTTGTAAAGCGTCTGGCCTTTTTTCTCAATCGAAACACTATTTGCTAAGCTAAATTGTTCTTTTTTGGTTAAAACTACAAAAACATTCTTACCCTCAATTAAATGGTCCTCTATTTCTTTCTTTAGATGAGTAACTTTTTGTTTATAATTTCTGGAAGCTTCAACGTTGTAGCAACCGCCATCACTTGAAGAGAAGTTTACCCAATTTCCCCTCGGTTTAAGTGAATCTGGTGATATTAATAAAATATCGGCGTCCATTAAAGAACGCTCCTCATAAAAATCAATTTGATTTTTATCGAACGTTGGTATCGTGTATCCGATTGTAAATATGTGCTTTTCCATACCTACTTTAGCTCATATTCCCATCCCGGCTTCCAGGATTTTGTTTTTCGCCAATCTTCAGCTAGGGTTTTCTTCCAAATTTTACCTTTGAGCATAACATCCATAATTTAATCTTATTTCTTTGGTTTGATACTTCCTACTAGAATGTAGTAAAAAACCCGACGCAGCACCTCAAAGAAAAATAAGATCAATAAATTACCTAAAACAAAATACTTAATAAATTCTATGTAAGTATAGGAAGGCTTAATATCAAAAAGCTTAATACTATAATCTAAGTATTTTGATTTGTTTATATTTATGTAATTTCCTTCTATTTTTGGAATTATTTCGTCCAAGTATTTCTTTTGATCATCTGTTAGTGGAGGGCGTCCCTCTTCCCTGATCATTAAGTTATCATGGCCTACAACTTCATAAACTCTCTGTGCCGCAAAAATATCAATGTCATCATTAGACTGCGGGTAACAACTTTTAAAGATTGATTTGATTGTGTAATCATTATATCCCTCAAAGAAATTTTTATAATCAAAACCATTCCTAAACTCATAATTCGATAATTCTATGCCTATCTTATTTGGTGTTAAAATTTTTTTATCTCCATAGGTGCAAAAAATGACGGTTTTGTCATTATCAATATTTTTTACCCCATCGCTTATTATTATGAAATTGTAAATACCTAAAACTAGCAGTACACACAGACCAAAGACTACTTTTAAGAGTCGATACCACACTTTTGAGTTTAAATGTTGTAATGTCTTCTTTTCGTTGGTTTCCATAGTTATTTTATAATTATAGTAAATAAAGCCTTTATTTTACGTTGGTCCAAAGTTGCCAATCTGGCGGAGACGGAGAGATTCGAACTCTCGAAGGTTTTACCCTTACTCGCTTTCCAAGCGAGCGCACTAGACCACTATGCGACGTCTCCTTTTACCCACGCAAAATACCTTAAATTTAGATAACTCGCAAGACGCTTATTTATATTTCTGAATTGTTGTCGCGACAAGGTCGGCAACGCCGGGGTCGAACATGGTGGGGAGGATTTTGTCAGGTGAGAGATCGGTAACGAAGTGGGCCAAGGCCTCGGCAATGCCGGTAAACATCTCAATTTTAAATTGACCAATATTACCCTCCAACATACCGCGGAAGGCGCCCGGGAAGACGAGTGAGTTGTTGAGCTGATTGGGGAAGTCGCTCCTGCCTGTCGCTACCACGGCGGCGCCGGCCTCGCGGGCAATATCGGGCATAATCTCCGGCGTCGGGTTAGCGAGGGCAAAGATGATGGGACTCACATTCATACTCTTTACCATCTCCCCTGTTAACACTCCCGGCTTAGAGAGACCAATAAATACATCGGCCCCCTTCATCGCTTCGGCCAAATCCCCGGCACTTGGCTTTAAATTACTAGCTGTTAATAATTCTTTTTTCTCCGGTGTTAAATCCGGGCGAGCATCAGTAATAATCCCCTGGCTATCTATATAAACAATGTTTTTAATATTATAGGCCAACAATAAACGCGCCGTGGCTACGCCCGCCGCGCCAATGCCGCTAATGACCACTTTTACTTCTTCCTTTTTCTTATTAGTTAATTTAAGGGAGTTAATGAGTCCGGCCAAGACTACCGTCGCCGCTCCCCACTGGTCGTCATGCATCACTGGGATATTAAGCTCGGCCCGCAGGCGCTGCTCAATCTCAAAGCACTTGGGCCCGGCAATGTCTTCTAAGTTAATCCCGCCAAAAACCGGCGCAATTTGCTTCACCGCTTTTATAATTTCTTCCGGGTCTTGGGTATCTAAACAAATGGGGAAGGCGTCCACGCCAGCAAATTCTTTAAAAATCGCCGCCTTCCCCTCCATTACCGGTATGGCGGCGAGTGCTCCTAAATTACCCAAACCTAAAATGGCCGAGCCATCACTCACAATGGCAATGGTATTTTTCTTTAAAGTAAATTCTCGCGCCAAGGCGGGATTTTTAGCAATTTCTCTACACACTTCTGCTACGCCGGGCGTGTAGGCCAGAGACAACACTTCCCGACTATCAAGCTTTACCTTGCTCTTAACTTCTAATTTGCCGCCATGTTCGCGGTGCAATTTTAAAGAAGCTTGATATACGTCGTCGGTCATGAGAGACAGTTTAATATAAAAGCTTTAAATCCCTAAATCCTCATGTTAGAATGCCCTTACTTAAATGAAGGCCTACTTCCTCCACAAGCTTGCCGACCTGCTCCCCTTAGACGCCAACTCCCGGGTAGTGGATATGGGGAGTGGTAAGTCTCTCAATTTTTTACCCTTACTCCAAAAGATTCCCACTCTTAATTACACCGGCCTTGAACCAGATGCCAAAAGTGTGGCAGAGGCTAAACGAGTTTTAGCCAACTTCCCCAATGCTAAAGTTTTCCACCAGTTGGGCTACTCTCTCCCGCCCGAGACTGCAGGTAAGGCCGACTTGGTAATCTCTCTTAGTGTCTTGGAACATATAAAGAATCTAGAGCCTTTTATTAAAAGTAGTGTGGCGGCGGCCAGGCCGGGCGGGCATATTATCCATCGTTACGACTTGGGCCATGCTCTCTACCCCTCGTCTTTTAAAGAAAGTGTTCAAACTTTTTTATGCCAATATTTGCCGTGGCTAATCCCCGAGCATAAATACGCCGCTTATGTACCAGTAAAAATGGTGGAGGATTTATTAATTAAATACGGTGCTGAAGTGGAGAAGGTGACCTATCACCAAATGCCCGGCCATAAAAAGTTCTTAAAATATTTTAAAGTAGACACCTTAGAACGCCAACAGCTGGCTGAAGAATTAATTGAGTGGGAATTTAAAGTCTCGCCTTATTTAGAATCTATCCCGAGAGAAGAACGAGAGAAGTTATTCCCCGCCATCTGCGTCTGGGCCAAGAAGAAGGCTTAAATCTCTAAACCGCGTAAAGCGGCCACGCGTTCTGGAGTAGGAGGATGAGTCATAAAGAGTTTATGCATGCCCTTCATAGCGCCGGCGCCAAACGGATTGGAGATAAATAAGTGCGCGGTGGCGTTGCTGGCTCGCTTCATGGGCACTTGATAGCCACTAATTTTCTCCAGCGCTCTCGCCAAGCCCTCGGGGTAACGAGTAAGCAGAGCCCCGGTAGCATCGGCCAAAAATTCTCGTCGGCGAGAAATGGCGAGTTGGATAAGGGTGGCCACAATGGGCGAGAGGATAGCGAGCACAATGCCCACCACTACTAAAATCGCTCCGGCTTTATTATCTCTGTCTCCCCCGCCAAACATCGCACTCCGCATAAAAATATCTGAGAGAATGGCAATGAAGCCAACTAAAACTACCACCACGGTAGAAAGTAAAATATCGCGGTTGCCAATGTGGGCCAACTCGTGAGCAATTACGCCCTCCAACTCTTCATTCTCCATCATCCCCAAGAGCCCGGTGGTTACCGCCACAGCGGCGTGATTTTTATCGCGTCCAGTCGCAAAAGCATTTGGCGCCGGATCGTTAATAATATAAACCTTAGGCGTAGGTAGTCCGGCCGTAATAGCCAAATTTTCTACCGTCGTGACAAGTCCAAAATATTGCTCGCGCAAAGCGGGCTTAGCCCCACTCATAGAAAGAGCAATTTTATCGCTCCACCAATAGCTCGCGAAATTCATAATAAGCGAGAAGATAACTGCCCCGTACAAAATATAAGGTTCACCCCACACCTGGGCAAACACCCAACCCAAACCAATAACCACCAACAAGAAGCCAAGGAGCAACGCCCAAGTCTTACGGATATTACTATCCTGTTGGGTATAGAGTGTAGCCATTATTTTTATCTGCCTGATAACTAGGCGGAGAAGCTGACCTTAACCGGTTCTTTGGCCGCCGCTTCACTTTCAGACAATTCAAAGAAGTCTTTCTTACCAAACTTAAACCAATTAGCAATGAGGTTGGAGGGGAAGCTCTCGGTCATAGTATTTAAGTCTCTGACATTAGAGTTGTAGAAGCGACGAGCCGCCTGGATTTTATTTTCGGTATCACTTAACTCATCTTGGAGTTTGGCAAAATTGGCAGAGGCCTTTAAATCTGGGTAGGCCTCGGCAATAGCAAAAATACTTTTAAGCGCCCCGGTTAACATATTCTCGGCTTTAGCATGCTCTTCCACGCTGGTGGCACCCATGGCAGCCGTGCGAGCCTTGGTCACATTTTCAAAAGCCTCTCGCTCGTGAGTAGCATAACCTTTAACCGTTTCTACTAAGTTAGGGATTAAGTCGTAGCGCCTTTTTAACTGGACATCAATATCAGCCCAAGCCTCTTTAGTCCGGTTAATAAGTCGCACAAAAGCGTTGTAGCCCAACACCAACCAGCCCACAATTACCACTAAAACGGCTATAAGAATATAGATAATAGTCATACCCAAATTTTACTACTTTTAACGCTGAAGTAAAGGTAGTTGGCCGTTCAAAAACTCTCGCAATTTGAGGAGCAAATTAGACAAGTCAGTTAGACCTACAGAGGCCGTGGCCGGCAGAATTTTACATTCACCAACAAATTCTGCCCGATAAGCTACCCTCAGAGCGAAGTCAGACCAAGCTGCACAAACTCCTCCTGCAAAAATAGCATCATTATTATCAATCAAAGGATAATCACTTGTTAGAAATGAAGGAGTATTTGTTCTAATTGCCTGACTTATTAATCCGTCAATATCCGGAATATGGGCTAAACTAGTTAAAGGATTGAGTAACATAAGAACAGCTCCTTTTGGATCAATGCAAGTTATAACTTTTATAAATTTACCAGGTTCTATTTGTTGTTGAGTTTGTCGACAAGTTAAAGTTGTTATTTTGGGACCACCAGGATCTAAAAATTTTAATTTATATTCAGCAAGAGAACCATTTAACCCATTCGTGTTTTTAAAATCTAAAGCAACAACTGCGTGGTATCCTGATTTCAATAGGTCTGTTGTTATCCAAGCAAAGACTAAAGGTGAAGCCTTATTTTTACCAGCATATTTATTAAGGTAATCTAAAACAAGTGGAGCTGAAGATGACATCTCAAGTTCCCCAACATTCTCGCAAGTTTGGTTATAAACTAAATATTTTCTAAAAACATGATCATTATCAGTGGCCCATTGTCTAAAGCTTGAGGCCGCAATTTTAACGGGTAAATTATTCTCTAGATGATCTACCGCTACAAGAAAGTCATTTGTAGCCCCATCTGGTGGTATACATTTAATTTTTACTTCTGTAGAAGTGGCGATGTAAGATTGACCAGTAGCATTAGTTACATTCATAGTAACTTTTTTGATTCCCGGAGTTTTATAAATAACCGGATCAGGCCAAGGAGAAGTACCGCTAGTCCACATGTTATCGCCAAATTTCCACGAGTAGCGATTATTTAACCCCCCGGCGTCGGTCCAGCCCCTAAATTCGATCTTATCACCAACTTGATATGCTTTCTTTTGTTCGGTTTGACCAAATTTGCGGTGGGTAATGGTAGCAGAATATAGAGAGTCTGGTTTGCAACTATCGGTGCATTGAGCTTGAGAAGTGTTTCCATAGCCAGTAGTGCGATACTCACATTTAGGCATTAAGGGATTAGTTTTATTGCAAGCATAACCCGGGCCACTCCACTCCAACTTTAGATCACAAGTCCCCCAGTTAACAGCGTAGGAGCCCGGAGTATTAAACTCATCTTTTTCATAAAACCAAATTTGCGAACGATTTTCAGCCGCGATCCATTTAGAAGCGGTGGCACTAGCCGGACGCGGAGCCGCCCCCGGATAATAGCCCCAATTGCATTGGCCATCTGGATTTTGTTGGATGGGAGTTTTAAGAGGCCCAGTGCAACCAGCTGGTGGATTAACATAGACCGGACTCCACGGCGGCGTTTTGGCTGACAAGCCATTGTAATAAGAAACACAATTAGGAGCTTGGGCCGAGGATATGAAAGGGAAGGCGACGAGAACTAACAACAAGCCGAGAATAAATTTAGGCATAAAAAATAGGCTATTTGGATATAACCATATTTTAGCAAGCGGTGGGTTAAAATTCCATACCTGGGCCAGAGCTATGGGAGTGAGGCTCGTCTTTTTTAGGGATGTCAGTAATGGCCACGCCAATAGTTAAGTAACTGGCGGCCACGGAGACGGCGTTGGTGAAGGCGGTTTTAGTCACTTTAAGTGGATCCACAATCCCAGCCTTTTTAAGATCCACAATTTCATTCGTCCCAGCATTGAAGCCAAGCCAACGTCTCTCGGCCGCCGTCTTCACGGCGGCCTTCGCGACGCGAAGATTCTTCAACACCTTTTCTACCGGCTCGCCAGAGTTATCAATAATCGCCTCCACTGGCGCCGCCGACACGAGTCTAATAATTTCTTTAGCATAATCATTTACAGTGGCATCCGCCTTTTTAATTTTTACCGCGTCAGTAGGGATAGTATTCCACAACGCCATGCCACCGCCGGGCACCACGCCCTCCTCCATCGCGGCGCGTGTGGCCGAGACCGCATCTTCTACTCTTTGTTTTAAATCTTTCTGGGCACTCTCGGTGGGAGCGCCCACTTTAATTACCGCCACGCCACCTGATAATTTTCCTAAACGCTCTTGCAAGCGATCTTTATCATATTTATTAGAAGCCGATTCAATTTGTTGTTTAAGAGCTTTTACGCGCTCGGTAATTTCAGACTTCTTACCCTTACCACCCACAATCACCGTATTATCTTTAGACGAGATCACGCGGCGGGCCCGGCCCAGTTGTGCCACTTCCGTTGTCTCCAACTTCAAACCTAATTCTTCCGTAATCACTGTCCCACCGGTAACAATCGCCAAGTCCTGCAGCATCTCCTTCCGCTTGTCGCCAAAGCCGGGCGCCTTAATGGCGAGTGTATTAAACACTCCGCGGATTTTATTTAAGACCAGAGTGGTCAGAGCCTCGCCCTCTACATCTTCCGCAATAATGACTAAATCTTTTTTACCACTCCCGGCCATCTTTTCTAACAGCGGTAAAATTTCTTTAATCGAGCTAATTTTTTTATCGGTTAATAAAATGTACGGCTCTTCATACGAGGCCTCCATCTTCTCGGCCTCGGTTACCATGTACGGCGCAATGTAGCCGCGATCAAACTGTAGACCCTCCACTACCTCCGATGAGCTCTCCACGGTATTAGAGTCTTCAATGGCAATCACTCCTTCTTTACCCACTTTGTTAAATACCTCACCAATCAATTTACCAATGGCGGCATCTTTGGCCGAGAGGGTAGCCACCTCTTCAATCTTCTTCTTCTCTTTCACCTCTTCCGCTTGGGCTTCAAGCGCTTTAATTACCACTTCACTCTCCTTTTTAATTTCATCGGCTAAATGAATAACGTTGAAGCCCTTCTCGGCAATCGCCTTCTCGCCCTCTTCAATCAACGCTTGGGCGAGGATGATGGAGGTGGTGGTGCCATCGCCTACCTTGTCATTAGTTTTATCGGCCGCTTGTTTAATTAGGTCCGCGCCCAAATTCTCAAACTTGTCCGAGAGTTCAATTTCTTTAGCTACTGTTACGCCGTCTAAAGTTATCTGCGGCGCACCATACCCCTTCTCAATTACCACTGCTCGGCCGCGGGGACCCAGGGTCATTTTTACTGCCGCCGCCAACTTATCAATGCCTTTCTTTAAAGACTTGCGCGCCTTATCGTTAAATAAAATTTGTTTAGCACTCATAAATTAATCTTCAATTACGGCTAATATCTGAGATTCGGAAACAATGAGATACTTTTGCCCTTCAACTTCTACCTCGTCAGGACCGTACTTAGAGAAGATGACTGTTTGACCCTTCTTCACCGACATCGGTATTAATTCATTATCGTCGCCCACGCGGCCTGGACCCACGGCCACTACCTTACCTTGCTCGGGGCGCTCTTTATTAATAGTCTCAGGGATAATGATTCCGCTCTTAGATTTACCAGCTTTTTCAGACTCGCTTAAAGGGATAAGAACGACTCTATCCCCCAATGGCTTAATAGGATTGTTCTTCATGGCCCGAATTTTATAGGAAGCGTCAATAAAATCAAGCTAACAAAATACCCCGGCGACTTTACAGTCGCCGGGGCTTATATCCAATCGCAAACTAATTGATGAAATCGATCACCTCGGACCCTTCTATCAGACAATGGAGAGGTAGGTTCTCGGTCACCGAGTCGATCGATTTACCTTGATTAACAAGACATACCGCCCCAATAACCTCTACACCCTGACGCATTAGAGCCAAAGTCAGATCTTCAACATCCTTGAGGCAAAAAACAGTCTGAACAATAACTGCCGTCTTCTCTGGCGACCAATCATACTGCACAGGATCCAAAATGACCCGACGAGATGGACTGCGCCTCACCAATACCGTCCTTACATCTGCCCGAGCGCCAAGCTGATCGCCCATTAGGTACAGAAGTGGCACCAGATCATCCCCGTTTGAACACTCGTGCATTCCCACCAGCATGTCAGGTACAGCCCAACGAAATCGGATTGGCTCACTCTCTCGATCAAGCCAGATAGACTCCCACAACACCTTCGCAAAGTAACGTAAGATATCTGGGTTTTGCCAGGCTCGAGGAAAACAAAACCCGCCAGTTTTTCGATCGAGGCACCCGCAATTGTCGAGTGTCTGCAACAAGCTTCGAGTCTTATAACCCTCTACCACTATTGGAATGTTCATTAAAGTCTCCCTTCAGCAAAAGTCCTATACTTTTACACTCTACACTCCAAAGCTTCTTCAATCGCCCCGTTCAAAGCCGCGGCTTCTTTAAATGACCCCGATGGACTAGTACGAAACTCCTCCATATCAATGGAGACGAAGTCCGCCCCTCGACCAATCAAAGTCGCCGGGAAGAGATCCCCTGTGTCATGCAAACTTGCTTCCGTTATTACTAACTTATTACAAGCCTGCCGCGCCGCCGCCAACTCCGATCCCGCACAAATAACACCATCAATAGGTAGGTCAGTGTGCCGACCAAAATTGGAGCCAAAACTTGCCGCCGATTGAGCAACGAAGAGCTTAATTTCACTCTTATCGGCAATTAGATTCTGGCAATCCCGATGAGACAAGAAGGAGGTTACCGAAAATCCCCACGCCTTTGTCTCCTTGAGAGCTGCCAGTGCTTTGTTCACTGTATTCCCGACGTCATTGAGATGAATGTCGAAGAAAAATTTGTACTCCATTTTCTCCAAAGCTAATTGCCGGAGCGACCACGAAGGTGAAATTAATAGGTCTAATTTCACATGCACAATGTCCACCTGTTTTTTCAAGATAGCGATCTCTTCCCTAAAGTTAGGGCATTTTTTGGTAGTCGAATCAATCCTCAACATCACCCGAGATTTAACATCAGCCATTTTTAGGCTCCTTCCGTTTTAGTTTATTCCTCTGTCAAATGGCTATTGCCACCACCACCCTAGCACCCACAAAAACAAATGAAAAGCCCCGGCGACCACATGGTCGCCGGGGGTCTACAATCCCTATTTGTTTATTATGGGGCCCCCCAATAAGTAGCAATGTGCATATCAGGCCTGGCAATCTCTTCATCTAATTGATCAAGAAGCGCTAGCGCTTTTTCTTGATCAGCTTTTTCAAGAAATGTACTTTGACCCTCGAGCAAAGACCTAAGTCCTTTGGCAATTTCCTGTAATTTACTCAAACCTCATCCTCCTTATCGATTTAATGCCTAATTTAATCAAATATATATCTAAAACCAACTTCTGTGAAGACCACTTGCCCCGGGGCAAGGTGGGTGATATACTCTCTAGCACATGAGTTTTCTCGCCCCGTTCCTGCCTTGGATTCAGATTATTGTCTCGGCCCTATTAGTGGCCGCGATTCTCCTCCAACAAAGTGAGGCGAGCCTTGGCAGTGCCTTCGGCGCCCATCAATCCGGCGGCTTCCACGAGAAGCGCGGTCTAGAGAAGAAACTCTTCATTGTTACCATTATCTTAGCGATTATCTTCGCCCTCTCGGCTGTTGCCGCCTTGTTCATCTAGTTCCCGTTTAATTTTAATTTACTCTTACTTACACTTATTTAATCTAATATGAAGTCTCTCTGGCGTGAGCTTGTGACGGCCTTTCATTCTTTCTCCGTGAAGCAGCAATTGTGGCTGGCAGCCTTATTAATTATTTTTATCAGCAGCCTGACCGGCCTCTTGGTCTACGCCAACAACGGCACGATGATTGAGGTCCCACAAGAAGGCGGCGAGCTGGTGGAAGGCATTTTAGGCACCCCGCGTTTTATTAATCCACTGCTGTCCGTCTCGGATGCCGATCGCGATTTAACAGCCCTGCTTTACTCGGGCCTCTTGCGCCCCGGCCAGGATGGCGAGCTTATCCCCGACTTGGCCGAGTCTTATGCCATCTCCGACGACGCCCGCACTTACACCTTCAAACTTAAGAAGGGACTCACCTTCCACGATGGTGTGCCTCTCACCGCTGACGATATTGAATTTACCATTCTTAAAGCTCAAGATCCGTTAATTAAGAGTGCTCGTCGCGCCGCTTGGGAGGGCGTGAGCGTAGAGAAGGTAAGTGACACCGAAATTAGCTTCCACTTGAAGCAACCTTACGCCGCCTTCTTAGAGAATTTAACCATCGGTATTTTGCCTAAGCACATTTGGGAGAGCATTACGCCTGAGGCCTTCTCCTTGGCCGAGGAGAATGTGAAGCCCATTGGCTCGGGCCCGTTTAAATTGGCCGAGACCAAGTTTGATCGCTCTGGCCTGCCTCTGTGGTATGCCTTAGAGCCATTTGAGAACTTCGCCCTCGGTAAGCCTAAGCTTACTCATGTTTTACTGCACTTTTATCCTAATGAAGAAGAGATGGTGGCGGCCTTGCGCGGTGGTGAGGTACACAGTGGTAGCGCCATCTCGCCTGAGCAAGCCCGGGCCCTTACTGACAGCAATCATCACATTGTCTCCACCCCCTTCCCCCGCATCTTCGCCGTCTTCTTCAATCAGAATGAGAACAATGTCTTCACTCAGCAAGAAGTACGTGAGGCCTTAGATTTGGCCGTGGACAAGCAAACAATTATTGATAAAGTCTTGGCCGGTTACGGCACTCCGCTGGAGAGTCCGCTCCCGCCCGGCACCTTGGGCGCCGAGGAGACGGTTAAGTTAGCGCCTTATACTGAGCGCCTGGAGGCGGCCACTAATTTATTAACCAAGAATGGCTGGACCAAGAATAGTAGTGGAGTCTGGAGCAAGAAGACCAAGTCCGCCACTTACACCTTAAGCTTCTCAATCTCGGCCCCCAACACGCCCGAGCTTAAAGCGGCGGCAGAATTAATTACCAAGAATTGGCAAGCCTTCGGCGCGCAAGTGGATCTTAAAGCTTACGAGCTCGGCGACTTAAATCAAAACATTATTAGACCTCGCAAGTATGAGGCGCTCTTCTTCGGTGAGATTTTGGGCCGGGATCCGGACCCCTTCGCCTTCTGGCATTCTTCCCAGCGTCTTGATCCAGGCTTAAATATTGCCCTGTACACCAACATCACCGCCGATAAATTGTTATCCGATGCGCGCGGCATTACCAATCGCTCGGCGCGCGCCTCGCGCCTCGCGGAATTCGAAGCGGAGGTCAAGAAGGATGCTCCAGCCGTCTTCGTGTATGCGCCATCATTTGTTTATGTGGTGCCACGAGACATTAAGGGCTTGGTCTTACCACCGCCCGTTACGCCGGCCGATCGCTTTGCTTCAATATATAAGTGGTATGTCAGCACCGAGTATGTTTGGCCTTTCTTTAAAAATCTTTAAAATTTAATCACTAATCTAAATTAATTTATGCCACCTCCTAACCCGTCTCTACCTCGTGCCCCGCGACCGCACCCTGCTGGTCCTCGACCACCGCGCCCGGCTGGCGCTCG
>JAGORB010000004.1 GCA_018063065.1 Minisyncoccota bacterium | reverse complement strand
AAAGGGGCAAGAAAATACTAGAAAATAAAGTGCCATCCACGCGGAAGCGGACACGGACCTTGTCGTGTGTTGGCTCAATGTGGATATCGGAGGCGGCGCCAGAAGTGGCATGCTCCAAGATCACTTGGACAATCTTGGTCACCGGCGCCTCTTCAATAATCGAGGGGCCCTTGCCCGGACTGGTGCGATTGATCTTGACCTTCTCTTCCGCCTTCTGTTTATCACTTTCTAAATTGGCTTCATATTCATCGAGAGCCTTATCAACCTCGCCCGTTAAACCGGCATAACCCTTGGACGCCTCTTCAAAATCAGCTTGGCTAATACCAAAGACTTTAAACGGCAAACCTAATTTGGAAGCAATAAATTGCAAGGCATCGCGGGCGGCCATATCTTCCGGATCCACCATCCCCACCTCCAACACGCCATCCGTTACGCCCAAAGCCACCAGCTGATAATGACTGGCGGCATCGGTGGGGATAAGACCCAAGACTTCAGGGGCGATATTTTGCCCCTTTAAATCTCTAGTAGGGATTGGGGGAGTATCCGCCATAGCCGTTAGAAGTTAAAGTTGCCGGGAGTGGTAGAAGTGGCGGTAGTAGTGGCTTTAGGCGCAGTGGTCGCTTTAGGAGTGGAAGCAGTGGTGGTGGCCGTAGTGGTGGCGCGAGTGCTAGTGGTAAGGCGCGTGCTGCTGGCCGTGCCTCCTAAGCCAAAGGGCGCGAAGGGGTTACCTCGGCCTACATTACGATCCGGCAACTCCCGACCAAAGTCTTGCAAGCGATCCCGGAAGACCACGTTATTAAATAAACTCTTAGATAAAGACAAACTCTTAACGCTTAACAATAGGTCTAAAAATTCGGCACTACTGGTATTGCCCTCGCCGGTATTAACGGTGACACCGGGCGCCTCCTCCACTTCCGGCGCCGCCACGAAGTATTGATAGCCAAAGTAAGCCAAAGTTAGGATGAGCAGAAGAGTTAAGATGTTAATTAAGCGTTTAGACATAAAAATTATTTAAGCCAATAGGTGGTCAACTCCACGGTGTATTGATAAGTATCCAACTCGGCCGACTTGAAGGATAAGCGCTTAATATCCACCAAGCGCAACGAGGAAGCCAAGTCGCCCAAGAATTGACGGAAGACGTCATAAGAGCCGGTGACAGTGAAGGCAATAGTCACTGTCCCCTGGCCAATCTGGCCGGAGGGATTCTCAATCAACTTGGCGGATGGGTCGGGTCGGCCCTCCTCAGCCTTCTCATTGGTCTTGATCTTGGCATCCTTAACTACCATGTTGTAGCGCGAGGCAATGTTGTTGATATCAATAATCAGACGGACGTTATCCACATTGTCGGGGATCATCTTGGCCAAGCGCTCACGCTCCTCGGCGGTGAAGCTGTAATACTCATTGCGCAAGCGCTCGGCCACTTGGCGCAGCTCGGCGGCGCGATCCAGCGCCGCCACCAACTCGGCCTTCTCGGCGCGCCGCTCGCCCACCTTAGCCAAGAGGTCGGTGGTTAAACCATAGAAGATACCCACGGCCAGAGCGATATAAATGAGTGGTAAGAGAATGCGATTCATATTATTAGTTGGCCGCGAGGCTAAAGTCTAATAAACGCGGGTCGACATTCATTACCAGCTTGAAGACCACATTGCCTTGATTGTCTAAATTGAGATCGGAGAAAATGAAGCCCTTGATCATCTTCTCTTTATCAAAGACATTGGACTGCACGGCAATATCGTCATAACTCTTGGCCAGACCGCTAATGGTGATGGTAGCGTTGTTATAATCAAAGTTGGTGTAACGCACATTCTCCAGCGTTAACTCCGATAACAAATCAATCATCGGCAAGATAGTAACGTGATTGCTAATTAAACTGCTGGCCAAGTTGAGCTTGGTGGCCAGACGCTTAAACTCGGTGAGTAAACCTTCATCCAGGGCCTGACGCTCTTTATTAAGCGAGGCCTCCAAGCCGCAACCGCGCGTCTCGACCTGATTAGGGTCTGGGCAAGGGCGGTTGATCTCATTGTCTAACAACTTCTCATAACCATAAGCGCCACCGGCGAGTAACAGCGATAATAGTAAAATCAAAAAAGACACCGTCGAGACCAGGCTGATCGACGAGCGCGCCTCTACCGGACTCTGGACCAGAGCCTGCTTGGGAATGAATGAACTTTTAAATTGATCCTCCATGAAATATTAAATAGTTTGTAGTCCGCGCAAAGCGAGGCCCGTGGCCACGGCAAACGATGGGCCCACCTCCGTTAAGACCGGCGAGAGGAAGGTGGGTGCCTCCACGCGATTAAACGGCGAGCCTAAAATAACTTCTACTCCGGTCCGCTCTTTAGCAATCGGCAACAATCCTTGGAGCATGGCGCCACCACCGATTAAAATAATTTTATCTACCGAGCGCGCATGACTCTGTCCATAGTTTACCATGATCTTATTCACTTCTGAAAAGACGTATTCCACAATTGGGCTAACAATGGGGAGAATGGTGTCCTCACCCACTCGCTCGACCAAGCCCACCTTGCGCTTAATCTCTTCCGCCTTGCCAAAGTCAACATTCATCGAGCGCGACAGGGCGGTAGTAATATCTTGGGCGCCCTTATTAATAGTATGCGAGCGCTTAATCACGCCGAAGTCGACAATCGTCATCTTGGTGCTGGCGGCACCAATGTCTAGAACAGCGGTGGCAGAAAGATCGCCGCGCACCGACGAACGGATAGCGCTGAAGGTCTCAATCTCTAAGGCCGCCTTAGCAAAGCCACTGCCGATGGCAATGGCGTTGAATTGCTTGATCACATCTTTATGCACGGCCGCCATTAAGACCTCAAGCGGCTTCTTGGTATCCTTGCCCGTGACCGGATCGGGATCTTCATCGGGTAAGCGCGAGGGCACCAACCACCAATCCAAGTCCACCTCCGCCACCGGCACGGGAATATATTTGCGGGCCTCAATCGGTACCACCTCATCCAACTTCAACTTTTCCACCGCCGGGATCTCAATGACTGATAAAAGGCTGGAGCGCGTGGGAATGGAGAGCACCGCCGTCTGCGCCGTAACATTGGCCTCCTTGGCCAAGTCGAGAATTACTTGGATAATCTGATCAGCGGTGGCGGTGCCAGCTTGACCGACAGACAGACCGATATAGGGACCAATCGATAACTCACCGTAAGTTTCTAGAATGCCGCGGCCTTGATCCTTGCGCAATTGCACCATCTTGACCGACGACAAACCAATATCAATACCAACGACGCTCGTCTCTTGATTAAAAATACGAGAAGAACTTTTACCTAAAATATTAGTGAGCGTAGAAAGCGAGAAAGCCATGAAGCAATATGGAGAATATAAAATAGTATATCATAATAAGAGTGATGTGGACGCTATTTTTAAACACCCTCTTCCCACCTTATTGCTTGGGTTGTAAACAACGAGGGAAATTATTGTGTGAAAGTTGTTTAGACAGTTTACCCAGCGCGCCGGCGGAGCGCGGCGCGCTGGCTTTATTTAATTATGAGCACCCATTAGTGCGGAAAATAATTTGGAAGTTTAAATATAGCGGGCTTAAATCCTTGGCGGTGGAACTCTCTCCCCTCTTGCGGCAATTAATCTTGGAAGAAGTGTCAGAGTGGCGAAGCTTCTCGCCGCATAAAGTGCTGGTGATGCCGGTGCCCCTCTCGCCTGGGCGCTCGCGAGAGCGTGGCTACAACCAGGCCGCCCTCCTCTCGGAGGCGCTGGTGCGATTGTTGCCGAATGATCTTATCTATATGCCTGATGTTTTATTGAAGATTAAAGACACGCCCACTCAAGTCTCAATGAAGACCCGCGCGGCGCGACTAGAAAATTTAATCGGCGCCTTTAAAGTGGTAGAACCAGAGAAAATAAAAAACCGCAGCATCTTATTAATTGACGATGTGCTCACCACCGGCGCCACCATTATGACCGCCCGCGAGGAATTAATTAAGAATGGCGCCAGCGAGGTGTTGGCCGTAGTCCTCGCCCACGGCGAATAAATAAGTTATACTAAAAAATAATGAAACACGCGGAGAAGTTAACCCCTCGTTACTTGGCTAAAAATTTAGGGATTGTGATTGGCTTAGTTTTAATCTGGCGGGGCATCTGGTATGTGTTGGACGGAATTGACTTAGTCTTCTTCCGCGGAGATCACGCCCTCACCGGTGTGGTGGGAATTATTGTGGGCCTCCTCATCCTCTATCTCCCCGACCACGACCTCAAAGAAATCCAAAAGTTATAACCAAAAAATCCCCCAACTGGGGGATTTTTTAAATAACCTATTTTAGTAACCAGCGGGGAGCTTGGGGATCATGGCGCCGGGCTCGCTGAAGGTAATGCCAGAAGGGCGAGTAAAGACGCTCGCGTCCACACTCCAATTAGTACAGTCGTAATTAAGCTTCTGATTCATACTAACCGCTTGTTGGGCCGAGGCGCCGGCAGCAGAATCAGTGGCCACCTTTACCCCCATACCCATACCATCAATCCAAGTGTAAACATTATCGCCATCTACAATCACGTGAGTGTTGGCACTAGCGCCCCCAGTGGAGACGAAGTCACCGCGGAGCTTACCACCCGCTACATACACGGTACCATTAGACTCAATCCCGGCCACCTCATGCTTAACGGTACACTTCTGGGCCTTCTTGCTCGCTATCAAATCGGTTAGAGAAGAAGAATTGCTCGTACCGCCTCCCACCTCACCCGAGATGGCATAAGGCTTGTTGGGGTCGAAGGTGACCTCGCCCTGCGTATTCTGCCAATAATAGTAGCCCCCGCCCAAAACTAAGATAATCGCGACGATAGAACCAAGCCACATTTTAGACATAAAGTTGTTGTAATTATTAGTGATTTAACTTCTTAATCACGGTCTAGTATACTACAAGGCATATGAAAAAGATAATCATTACTTTAGTCCTTATTATCATCCTGGGCGCCGGCGGTTACTTGGCTTATGGGGCTCTGCAAGCTAGGCAAGCGGCTAATATTACCACCTTCGCCCAGTGTGCGGCGGCCGGTTACCCGATTATGGAGAGTTACCCACCACAATGCCTCACGCCGGACGGCCGGACCTTGGTAGACGAGACGGCCACCAGCACCGCCGTTACCCTAGACAATGGCACTTACAACTTCAGCACCGCGAGCTCGAGCATTGTCTGGGAGGGCCGGAAGAAGCTAGTAGAAGGTTATGTAGATCGCGGCAATATTAAACTGAAGAGCGGTGAGCTTAATGTAACGGGTGGGCAGATTACCGGCGGACAAATTGTGATTGATATGACCAGTATTGGAGTGGAGAGCACCAGCAAGGTGAACGGTGATACTAGTAAATTGGTTACTCATTTAAAGAGCGATGACTTCTTTGGCGTCGCCAAGTACCCTACTGCCACCTTCAAGCTTAAGACCGCTACGCCCGATCCAACAGGAGAAAATAAATATATTCTAGAGGGCGACTTAACTATCCGCGATACTACCAACATGATTAGCATCCCCGTTACCCTAGGGCAGAATGATGGCAACTTAACCTTAACCGGCGAGGCAATTGTGAATCGCGCCAAATTTAATGTGAAGTATGGGTCAGAGTCATTCTTTAAAGATTTAGGCGATAAGGTGATTGAGGACGACTTCAAACTGATCTTCTCAATTGTAGCTGGTAAATAGCCTATTAGAAAACGCCGACGGACCATTACAGTCCGTCGGCGTTTTTGCAACCCAGCTTGCGCCGAGAAAAATTACATCGCTTCCTTTAAAAGATCGTGGCGGGTTTGCAAGTGGGCCTTTCTCTGAACCAATTGCAGGTGAAGACGCTCAAGAAAACTCTCGACTCCCTCCAGGCTTGTCTCGTGCCTTTTACCCCACTCTTCCGCATACTGCTTCATGTTGGCCTCAGCATGGAGACGCATCTCCAGTACATCCGCTGAGTTCAATAACCGTTCAACTTGTGGCCTCAAATTCCGTCCATAGAGATTGAGTATACCGTTAGTATCTCTGACCTCCTCTATATCCAACCCCCTCATCCATCTCTGATTCAACATGACTTTACCCCTGCGATTTGTTGAGACACAATTAAAACACACTGGTGTGTATCCTAACACGTTATATAAATATAGTCAATATAATAAGCTACTCGGTAGTAACGCCGTCAAACTCCTCGTCAGCGGCCATGGCAATCTCTTTAGTCGCGTGGATGGTGCCATCCTTGTGATGCGGTGGTAAGTAGAGAGTGTAAAGTTTAAGTGCTTCCGCGCCGGTATTGATAATATTGTGGCGCATTGAGGCCGGCACCACCACCGTGTCGCCATCCTCCAGAGCTTGCTCCTCATTACCATTCAAGACCAGCTTGCCGGTGCCGTGCTCCACGCGGAAGAATTGATCCACTCCGTGCACCTCATCGCCAATATCCTCACCGGGTTTAAGGCTCATCAAGACCAACTGACAATAATGACTGGTATAAACTACTTTCCTAAAGTTCTCATTCTCCAGACTTAACTTCTCAATATTAGCTTTATATCCTTTCATATTTAGAATGGGCTCAACTGACTCCCCTCGCCACAACCCTGATAAGTAGGCTCGCCCATCTGGGTAATAGTAGCCGTGCCGTCTACCAACTCAAAGACGAAGTCGTCATTATCATTGGCATACTTCACGCTCGAGGTGGAGGTCACCTTCTCTAAAGTGTAGACCATATCGCCCTCCAAGATTACCATCGCCAGGTTATCGCTGGCGCCCGTGCCATAAGCCACCTCAAAGGCGCTGTCATCAGCACAAGTGTAAGTAAGCTTCTCGCCCATGGTGGGTAAGTCTTGCTGATCCACCCGGTTGGCCTCGCCACTCCAGATGAAGTATCCCAGCGAGATCACCACCACAATCGTTATAATAATAGCTACCCAATTTTTAGTTTGCATAAGGTTATTATATCAGACGGACAGGCAGAGGTTAAATAACAGTTTACAAATGATATGATATGTGCTATTATACCAAGTGGAGGTGCTACAACCAGCACCAGAGGAGGACTGTATGTCCCGCGTTTCATTGAAAGTGGAGCCTAAGACCCCGCCGGTGAAATGGAAGAAATTCACTCAGAATTACCCACCGCGCTCAATCGCCCTAGACGGCTTCGTCTTTGGGCCACCACGACACATCAGCAAGGATGGTCGAGACTATGCGTCTCTCAACCATCACGAGCTGGTAAATCGGTACGCCACCCGGGCTACCTGTGGTCAGGTTCTCATGTCAATCCGAATGGGAATGCTGGAGGAGATGTTCCGCGACGATCGTGGAAACCTAGACTTCACGGTCTACGCCAACGATTGCGATGAGGATGTCTGCTTGTCGTGGTTTCTTCTCCGACATTCGGAGATGGCACGCAATCCCATCAACCCACAGATTAACCGCCTGGTTCATCTCGAGGATCTGATGGACGCCACCGCCGGCGCTTATCCCTTCCCTATTGAAGGGGCGGCGCTCGCGGAAATTGGATGGATCTTCCACCCGTATCACCTGATCCGTTTGAACAATGGGTTAGGTCGCCGAAGTGCCGAAGAATTCCGGGCGGTGATTGAAGACGTAGAGCATCGAATCATGGACTACATTACCGGCAAAGGTAAGACGGTCGAGCTCGATACGCGCTACAAAATCATCAACCAGTACGGGAACTTCGTGATCATGGAGGAAATTGGAGCGCAATGTCGCACCAAGATGTATAGCGACGGCATTCGTTCCTTCCTTGCGGTCAAAAAACGCCCCGACGGCGTCTATGATTACAAGATCGGCAAGATGTCTCCGTACATCAAGATGGATCTAATCGGCGCCATGAAAATCCTCAACGATCTGGAAGGATTAAGCGATAATCCAGACCAATGGGGCGGTGGAGACACCATCGGTGGATCACCTCGCATCGGGGGCTCACGTTTGAAACCTGAACAAATAGCGGAGGTTGTTCTCCAGAAAGAAGCGGAAGCGGAAGCCGCGTAATCTACTAGTAAACCCACGGGCGGTTCTGATTCAAAATCGGAACCGCCTTTTCTTTACCCTAAATGCCAAAGTATTGACAATAATCCTATTTAAATTACCATGGATAATGTATTAGTTCTTTTTAATCCATCACGAGGGTCCCCCCCTCTATCTTCCCCGGTCGCGCCCGAACCGCTGCGGGCGCGACCGCCCCATTTACGTATCGAGGATCTCATCCTCTTGCATCTTGTACCACGCGAGCCACCCCGGCTCGCTTTTTTATTTAGCTTCTAGTTTAATAAGCTTGCGCACGACGATAAAGATAATGAGCGCGAGGATGACAAAGTTTAAGAATTCGGCGAGGAACGAGCCGTAAGCCAAGTGCACGGGGCCCAAGTTAAGGGTGGCCGCCTCCCAGCCCTCGGCGTGGAAGAGCGGTGAGATAATGGGCATGAAGATATCCTTCACCAACGAGTTAACTAGCGCGGTGCTGGCCGCGCCCATTACAAAGGCCACCGCCAAGGAGATAATCTTGTACTCCTTTAAAAAATCCACAAACTCCCTCGCCAATTTAGTCATAAAATTAAATTAACTTAGCGTGATTAAATAGCACCCCAAAGGTCTTGCACCAGGTAAGCACGTATGGGTACTCACTTACATTTACGCCCGCCGGGATCTCATAATTTACATTACCCTCGGTAGCTTTAACCTTGCCTAAACTTACAAATTCTTTAGCCTCTAAGTCTTTAGCCAAATACACATAAATATCCGGACCGTTGATGGTTTTAAAATCTTCGTACCGCACGTACTTTTTACCCTCGGCCTCTACCACTAAGGCGTAACCACTGGCCGGATGACCAGCCGTGCCCACCACCTCAGCCCGCTCGGAAGTGGTGGCTAGGTCAGACGCTGGGCCCCCGCCCACCGGCAAGGCCTCATCCATTTTGATGTTAATAAAGAAAGGTGAAATGAAATAATACCCCGCCACCAAAACTATAATGACAACAATTAGGATAATAATTTTTTTAGTAATCATAGGTTAATTATATCAATTCTAGAAGTTCGGGGCAGTCTTTATTGGTAAAGTGGCCCTTGCCCACATAATCGTGCCAGATTATGCCGGGCACCTGCTCTTTAATAATCTCTACTGATTTAAGAATGTAGTCATCGTCGTCATCGGAGATCATAATGTGCACCTCATTATTCTTAGCCAAGTCAGGGTTAAGTTCAAATTTAAAAAAGTTGGTGGTTAACTCCCCGTCTGGGTCCAGCCACGGCGCTACCAAGATTACCTTCTTAACCTTTACCTCCGGATTCTCCGATAAAAATCGGAGTAAAAATCCCCCGCCACAACTGTGGCCCACTAAAATAGTTTCAGCAGATAAAGCGTGCTGCTTAAACACCTCCAACCAATCTTCATAAACCGGGTCATAGGGTCGCGGATATTCTAAGGCTTGGCAGAGGCCATCTTTAAGCGCCACCTGCTTTTGCAGCCATGGCGTCCAGCTAGAGTTAGACGAAGACGGTGTTGCCGCATCATAAAACTTCTCCTCATACGGCGACCCATGTACCACAACAACTTGTTTCATAAAATTATTTCTTGGTGATTAAGTTTAAAATCAAATTAATAATCTTATCTTTATGTTTGGGATCACTCTCCGCCACCATTATCGTTAAGGCCGTGAGGGCCGGAGGAGTTAATTTGGCAATATCCAATATCTTAGCTTGCTGCAAAAACCAGATAAAAGCAAAGGCACCGCTGCGCTTATTGCCATCGGTGAAGGGATGATTCTTCACCATAAAATAGAGTAGATGGGCCGCCTTCTCCTCCACCGAGGAGTACACATCTTGATTATTAAACGACTGCATCACATTACCCACAATCCCCGCGACAGATCCAGGATTCTTCTCCACGCCAAAGATATCTCCCGCCTCACCCTTCTTAATTAGAGATATCTTCAGATCATTAAGTCGTCCCGCTAATCGATCAGCTGTGAGCTCAACCTTCTTCTTGGTTAATTTACCTTTAGGTAATGAGCCTTTATCATAAGCCTCAAGCGAGAGCCAAGTATCGGCAAAGATAGATACCAATTCCACCGCGTCAGTAGCATTTACCAACACCCCGGCCGGGAGCAACTTCTTAACATCCTCTACCACTCCCAAGAACTGGCGGTAGTTAAACTTGATCTGCTTCTTGTTAATCACATAACCCTCGGTAATATAACTCCTTAAAGTTTTAGTAGCCCACTGACGGAAGCGGGTCGCCATTTTAGAATTGACTCTATAGCCCACAGAGATGATAGCGTCTAGACTATAATGGTTGGTCTCATAAACTTTGCCGTCGCCGGCAGTTATCCGGAATTTCCGGATAACTGCCGGCTTAGATAATTCTTTAGTCTTGAAGATATTACTTAAGTGCTCGTTAACAGTTCTAACATTTACACCAAAAACCTTCGCCATTTGCGCTTGAGTCGCCCAAATGGTCTGCTTGCCGACGTCGCCCTTAAGCTCAATCGCGCCCGATTTGGACTGATAAATAATCGTCTCCTTCTTCATTTATTTATCCTTATACTTCTCGGGGATGCCCCACTGCCAGCGGGGGCTCTCGCCTGTTTTATAGAGAATAATAAAGAAAATAACAGTTGAAATAATAATCGGCAGAGCAAAGGTGAGGAAGTTGCTGCCAGAGTCAGGATTACCGGGGATGACCTCCTCTCTCGTTAACACCAGGCCTAAAACAAGTACGATGTAGATAATGAGCGTGACCCACCCCTGCCACTGCACCGGCACCCAGCCCCAACCATAGAGCTTGCGCTTAAACCACAACCTCTCTGGGTTATCCTTCAAATAAGCAATGTATTCTCCTTAATCATCCCTCAATTATACCAAATCTTAGTACCAACAGACTTGAGCGGGCGCGCCAATCTGCTCCTCTATAAATTTGGTCGCCTTAGCCATATCGCCAATCTCATCAATCAGGCCATGAGCCAGCGCCGCCTCGCCTAGGTAAGTAAGGCCGTTGGCCAACTTCTGCACCGCCGCCAGCTCCAGTTGCCTATTGGCCGCCACCGCTTCTACAAACACTTGATGCGCCTTATCAATATCGGCTTGCCACAAGGCCCGCTCCTCGGCGCTTAAGGGCCGGCCGGGGTCACCCACATTTTTATATTTAGCCGATGAGATCTCGGTGTAAGTGTAACCCTCCTTGGCATTCTTGATAGTCTCGTCTAAGTAAGATGAGGTTACGCCAATACTGCCCACATCCGAGATCTTGGAGGCGTAAATTTTATCAGCGCCCGAGGCGGCCCAGTAGGCCGCCGAGGCCCCCACTCCTCGCACCACCGCCACCGATGGCTTGTTAAGATTCTTCAACGCATTGGCCACCTCCTCTCCCGCCACCCCATCACCGCCAGGAGAATCAATTGATAAAATTACGGCCTTAATCTCATCGTCATCCTTAGCGGTTAAAATGCCGTCCACCAAGTTGGTAGAGGTGGTTAAGTCGCTCGCCTCCTCACCCTCGGCCAAGGGCAGAGTATAAGTGGTTAAGTAGCCATTAAGATTAAGTGCCAACACATTGCACTCATCCTCCTCCAAGTCCTCCCAACTTAAGTCCTTCATCTCCCCACCCAACCCCAAGTACCACCCCGCCCCCAGCAGCACAATCCCCACCCCCACAATTATTAAAAATATTTTAAGACGAGACATGAGAGGATTATAGCAGGATTAATGTTTTGGGTAATTAAATTTTTATCTTTTTAACCACGAATTCAAATACGCGTTCCTGAACAAATTTTTTTAGCTCAGGACTTTGATCAAGTTTTTGATACAGACTAAAATGATTATCAAGAACTCCAACAAGTTCATCTTGAAAAAGTTGATCAAACTTTAATTTGGCTGCATCTTTGCTGTTATTTTTTATTGACCCAATAAGTACCCTACTTTCCAAAAGCCTCTTACTTAAGTCATTTAGAATAACTCGATCAGAATTATTAAAGTTGGTACCGTATCTTTCATTAATTTCCTTTATAATTTTTGAAAGCGCATCCTTTTCTTCTTCCACAATCCCCTTTTCGCCGCCACCTCCCATAGGATCAATGACTCCGTCGGCATTCTCAAGTTTTAAGTGTGTTTCAACTTTTCTTTCAACTTTATAAGTCTCCATGTCTATTGCCTGAAGGACCTCATACGGTAGTGGGTTTTCACGCTTAGGAAGCTTTCTGATCAAATATTTCAAGAATATGAACAACTTCTCCAATTGAGGATCTTCGAAGGTTACGATCTGCGAAATGAAAGCGTACTTCTTGAGATAATCAAACACTGTAGACTTGAAACTCTCCATTTCTTCTTCAGTAAGGTTTTCTTCGTTGATTCGAGAAACTACGCCATCAATAATGTAGTTTAGTTTGTCTGGAGTTGCCTTTGAATACAGCTCATCAATGAAGCCATTCACTTCAAAATCAGTGAAGAACTTAAAGCCACGTACATCTCGCTCGAGATCGTGCAGAATGTTTGGATCTGTCTCTTCTGAGAGAACCGTAGTTGTGTAGTAAGGCTGGAAGGCATCCTTGATATCATCGGTCTGATTTACGAAATCAAGAACGAAGGTTTCTTCCTTGTTATATGTAGTTCGGTTGAGACGAGACAGTGTCTGGACCGCACTAACACCACCAAGCTTCTTATCCACATACATGACCGACAAGAGCGGCTGGTCAAATCCTGTTTGGAACTTCTCGGCTACGATCAAAAATTTATAGTCATCATTTTTAAATTCCTCAGCTGTATGACTTTCAGGAACCTTATTCATCTGGCCCTCTGTATACTCAAGCTTAGTATCAATATCCTTCACTGTTCCAGAGAAAGCCACCAATGCCTTGTGAGCATATCCTTTTTCTTTGAGATATTTATCGAATGCAAGTTTGTACCTTACGGCATGAAGTCGAGACTTGGTTACAACCATAGCTTTTGCCTTGCCGTTAATAAGCGACGCTACCTTTTCTTCAAAGTGTTCAACCATGATGGCTACCTTCTTATCAATAGCATGCTCATGCCGTTCAACGTATCCAACCATGAGTCGCTGCGCTTTCTTTTTGTCGAATTCCGGATCGTCTTCAACCTTCTTCAAGAGTCCGAAGTAAGTTTCATATGTCGTATAGTTTTTAAGCACATCGAGAATAAACTTCTCTTCAATAGCTTGCTTCATTGAATAAAGGGAGAAGGGACCGAATTTACCAGTTACCACATCTTCAGTACCGAAGAGCTCAAGCGTCTTTTGTTTTGGAGTAGCTGTAAAGGCAAAGAATGACAGGTTTGGAGACGCTACTTTTCTAGCTTTCATGCGTTCAACAATCTGATCTTCAATTGTCTTGAATAACTTTTCTTCTTCTTGGCTTTCTTTTTCCGCCTCATCGAGTGTGAGGACCTGGCGCAAATCGGCCGCCGATTCACCGGATTGAGATGAATGCGCCTCATCAATAATCACTGCAAATTTTCTGCCTTCTACCTTTTCTACGGCATCCACGATAACCGGAAACTTCTGCAAAGTTGTTGTGATAATCTTTACTCCAGATTCAAGTGACTCTTTGAGCTCTTTACCACCATTCTCGACATGCTTAACAAGACCAGTTACCTGGCTAAAGCTTTTAATGGTATCTGAAAGTTGTCTATCAAGAACACGCCGGTCGGTTACAACTATCACACCATCAAACACATTCTTTCCTTCAGTGTCATGAAGTTCGGCTAATCTATGTGCGGTCCAAGCGATAGTATTACTCTTTCCAGACCCAGCACTGTGTTGGATTAAATAGTTTTTACCTGCGCCGTGAACTTTGGTATCTTCGACGATTCTCTTCACTGTCTCGAGCTGGTGATATCTAGGAAATATAATCTTCTCTTCCTTTCTCTTTTTACCATTCTTATCTTCTTTTTCTTCGGTTACATCTTGTATGAAATTACCGATCAAATCAAAGATACTATCCTTGGACCAAATCTCTTCCCAGAGGTAATGAGTTTTATATTTTCCTCTTGGTGCTTCAGGATTACCAGAAGATCCGTTATTACCCTTATTGAATGGTAGGAAGTAGGTGGTAAGTCCTGAGAGTCGAGTAGTCATATATGCTTGCTCAGTGTCGACAGCAAAGTGTGTGAGACATCTCTTGAATCCAAGCAACTTTTCTTTCTGGTCACGATCTGTTCGGTATTGTGAGATTGCGTTGATGACATTTTGACCGGTGAATTGGTTCTTGAGTTCAGCGGTAAATAGAGGAAGACCGTTTACAAAGATCACTGTGTCGATAGAGTTCTCATTCTTAGTACTGTATTTCACCTGGCGCATTACGCTCAAGATATTACCTACGTAGTCGGCAAGGGTTTCCGGATTCTTATCATTTTCAGGTTTGAGGTATGCAAGCTGAATGATGACACCCCGATCCTTTACACCTTCTCGTAAAACACTGAGGAGACCACGAGAAAGAAGCTCTTCATCCAGTCTAGCCAAGAACCTTTCGGCCACATTGTCACCATACTGTTCGACAAGCTTATCCCAGTTATCTTTTTTGGTAGTTTGAATAAATTCAAGGACCAGCTCTGTATCCATACAAAGTTCTTTATTGTATGAAGAAGTTGATCGGGTGCGGTATGAGTGAAGACTCTTGAGTTCTTGCTCAATGAATTCTTCAAATCCTGATTCTTTTGTGTTTGTTTTTGTTGTCATATATTTAATTTAGTTGCATCTTTTTCTTTATATCTACTAACCATGGTGTGGACTTTTGTTTCAGCATATTCATCGTTGCATCTGCTTTCTGTTCAAATAATTCAAAGTTGTGCAGAGCCAGCGGTAAATTGTCTTGCCTGAAATAATAATTGAATCCCAGCCAAAAATATAAGACCGGTCTACTTGTATCTGAGGTTAATATGTTTTCATTAAATTGAGTCACTTCCTGCGAAGTTGCTAAATCGTTTGAATAGCTCTGCTTTCTAATCTTTTCGCATTGTTTCCATGCAGATGAATAATTTCCTATCCAAAAATGCAAAAAGGCTTCGTTGTATCTCCATTCTGGAGAATTATTACCATGGCACTTTTTCGTAATCGCAAGAGATTTCTTTGGATCATTCTCCCAACTAAAAGCCATGATTGATTGCACAATCAGTGCCCGATAACAATTAGGATTAAGCTTCAGTGATTCATCAAGGTTTTTCTTTGCATTATCTTTATCTTGCTTTACAAAATAATAGAGAGCCATGATGGCATACTCATTTGATAGTAAGTTATCAATCTTGCTCAAAATAATATTATCTCCAGGCAGCTTTTGGGTACTAGCATTTATCTGGTTTTTAAGATCTGTATGTAACCTGATTGATAATAGAGGACTTCCAGAAATATATGCAGCTAAGCCAACAATATATTTTACTGACTTAACAACTATGTCGGCAGATACTTGAAAACCTGTAAATGCGAATTCATCGCTAAAATTAATACCCTTTGGCAAAGTAGCAAGGAAATCTTTTGATAGTTCCTGGCTAACCTGTTGCGGTACGGGCCTATGCAAAACCATTCCATCCAATGAAAGAAAATACTGGTCCTTTCCACCATTATTTCTTTTTTTAGTCTCACCAAAAATATAGATATGTCCTCTTGTTTTTTTGTGTAGCTTATATATCGCTTTAAGATTGTTATATTTCAGTGCAAGATGATTTTTGATTACAATAATATTAAATATTTCTCCAATCTGTTGTTCAACAATTTGTTTTTGGACTGATGCAATAAAATCTCTCTTCAAAATCTGTTCGGCTTCATCTGTATCTGCGTAAATACAAATAACCAATCCGGTGTGCTTTTTATCGTTTCGGGGAATCCAAAAACGATTTATAGACCAGAAACCAATCCAACCCAGAAGCAGACCCAAATAGATCCATTGCAGATAACTTATTGGAATGTATTTGGTGAAAAAACTATCTCCAAGAAAAAGGACCGCCAAGAGTAATAGAACCCCAGCTATTAGGGCTGGAATTGTATGTACCTTGTTTTCTATTTTTTCCCAGAGTAATTTTAGGTCCATATATTTATACTTTTATTTTTCCTGTTACCACATTTGATACCAACGAGTATTTAAACTCACTTAAAAGTTTTATTGATCTTTCGGCTCTTTCAATGATCGAATTAAATTTTTCGATATTTTCATCGAGATTCATAATAATTGATTGTTGAATATTTTTGTCAGGATAGATTATTTCTAAAGAACCAAGGTCAAAAGGTGTAATTGCAGGATATCCAATACCTTTTGATTTAATGATTACCTGATTAATGAATCTGTCTGATTGCAAATAGTAAAAAAGATATTTTGGAATCAATTCATTTTTAGGGGTTAACACAGCAAAACCAGTGGAAGCGATTGTGTCGGTATCCAATTTATCGAAATACGCGATTGCCTTAAGATATGTCCTAACTGTAGCAATTATTGAATCACCAACACTAACAATTCTCCTAGCTCGACTAGGCGCTTTACCAAAAGTTATTTCACTTTCAATATTAGAAATTTCTTCTTCGTCAACTGACCCAATATCAAAATACTTAAAAGAAAAATTTGGATTAGTACTTTCTGACAAAGTCCTTTTATTCATAAAAGCAACTCTCTTAATTTTGTCCAACTTCCATCCTTTTGGCATTTTTCCAATCCAGATAATACTGCTTTCAACAAGTTCAACTTTTTGATTTAAACCTTTTGTTACTGCATTATTGATTACCGAAGTACGTTTCTCACGCAAAAGCTCAATTAGCTTTTGTTTTTTACAAATAAGTTGATCGATGTAAGAAGTTTTCTCATCGAGGTATTTTGCTATTTTTGTCTGTTCTTGTGGGTTTGGTAGGGACACATAGATTTTCTTCATTTCACTTTCTCTTGTAGTCCAAAGATCATCAACAATACCTCGTCCCCAGCGATAAAACTCTTCTGAAAAAAGTTTGCTTCTGAATAGATAGTGGAAATATTTTGAATCAATAGTTTTATCTCTCTTTCTCAATACGTTGTATACGAGGGATACTCCGCCCTCATACTCAGACATCCCAACCGCACCCTTTCTATCTGATCTGCCGTTTATGGCGATATCACCAATCTTAACAAGTTTGCGAAGACTACCTTCTGCCACCTTGGCAGCATTTTCAATTTGCTTTTTGATCCCGTCATATGTAACAGAAAGCGGTTCATGGGTCTCTTCTGTAACTTTTTGATTAGAGAACTCAAAAATGGATACTATCTTCTGAGCGTTCCAGCTAGACGGAATCTTACCCAACCATTCAACACCTGAATCTTTATATTCAGGATACTTCTCGTATTTCTTTGTAAGTTTGAGTGCTTGCATATAATTAGAGTTGCTTTAGGAGGGTGAGTAATTCATTCTCAACCTTTTCTATGTCAGTCTCTATTTCCTCAAGACTTCGTGGGCCCTCGTACTTGTAGAAGTGGCGAGTGAATGGAATCTCGTAGCCCACGATACCAACCTTGCCGTCTTTGTGATCTCGGACCGATTCATTAATCCAAGCATCAGGCACGTATGGCTTTACCTCTTTATCAAAATATTCCTTGATATCCATCTCATATGGAACATTCTCAAAATCACGCAAAGATGTATCTGCCTCTGGATCGCCGTTCTTATTAAGCACAACATCGGCTTCCGGATCGCTTTCACTAAATGTAGAAAGGATTTTCTTGTAGAGTGCGGCGGTAAGCTTGCCGGATACATACTGCTCAACCCTTTTATCAAAGGCTTCTTCGAACACCTTCTTGCTCATGTATATCTGATTCTCGAAGGATTCTATGAGTGTCTTCACGCCAGCTTTAACAGCGCTTGGATCAAGAGTTGCTGTAATCTCCTTTATTTTCTCTGGGGTGAAATCGAGCTTGAGGCGGAGAGGGCGCTCAATGGTGATCTGTCTGTATGCAAAGTCTGTTGTCTTGAAAATCTTTGAGTGTTCATTTTCCTCAAATGTTTCGTACAAATCCAAGATTTGTTTTTTGTGTTCAGTGTCAATCTCATGTCGTTTGCTACCAAGGCTCTTGCGAGTCTTCTTGAAGAGAGCTCGAGCATCTATAAGCTGAACCTTACCTTTTCTTTCTTTTGATTTTCTGTTGGTGACAAACCAAAGGTATGTATTGATTCCTGTGTTATAGAAAAGCTGATCAGGCAATGCGACGATTGTCTCGAGCAGATCCTTTTCAAGAATCCATCTTCGAATCTCACTTTCTCCGCTACCGGCATCGCCAGTAAATAGTGGGGACCCGTTGTGAACGATCGCTATACGTGAGCCACCATCTTTTTCAGGCTTCATCTTTGAAATGAGGTGTTGCAAGAACAAAAGCTGACCATCTGAGATACGAGGAGTACCTGCACCAAATCTACCAGCGTATCCACGAGATGCTTCACGCTCAACAGCATCTTTGTCCTTCTTCCAATCAACTCCATAGGGCGGATTGCTTAGCCCATAATCAAATACTTCAGAAAAGAATTGATCGTTGGCAAGCGTACTTGCTTTCGAATGATCTTTTTCGCCACCTCGAATAAGGTCAGGATCATCTCCCTTGATAAGCATGTCTGACTTTGCCATAGCGTATGTAACCGAGTTGAGTTCCTGGCCGTAAAGGAAAATATCAGCTTCTTTATTTATGTTTTCTAGAATGTAGTCCTTGGCAACAGAAAGCATGCCACCGGTACCGCAGGCGGGGTCATAAATCTTTTTAATAACGTGAGGCTTCTTGAGGTCCTTCTTGTCAGGGGAGAACAGCATCTCAGTCATAAGCCCAATCACATCTCTTGGCGTGTAGTGCTCTCCGGCAGTTTCGTTGGACATTTCAGAAAACTTTCGGAGAAGTTCTTCGAAGATGTGACCCATCTGATAGTTGTCTACCTTTGAAGGGTGCAGATCCACCTTGTTCAATTCCTGGATCACATAGAACAAGAGATCGCCACCTTCGAGTCGCTCGAGCTGTTTGCTGAAATCAAACTTTTCAAAGATGTCTTGGATATTCTTGCTGTACCCATTGATGTATTGTTTGAAGTTTTTTGCGAGATGCTTTGGCTCTCCAAGAATAGTTCTGAAATCGTAATCAGAGATATTGTAGAAGGCTGTACCTGAAGTCTTCTTGAGGATGGGGTCAAGGTCATTCACTTTGCCTTTATACTCATTGTACTTCTCAAGGACCGAAGCTTTGGTATCGGCAAGGATAGAATCGAGGCGCTTCAAAACCACCAAGGGCAGAATCACGTCCTGGTATTCATGCTGTTTCCAGCCGCCGCGCAAGATGTCGGCGATATTCCAAATCATTGATGTTTTTTGGTTGAAATTTTCCATGGTGTTGATTATTTATTAAAGAGATTAATGTATTCAGTGAGGTAGAAGATTCGATCCTTCTTGAGCCCAGTTTTCTCTGAGAACAAACCAAGTTTGACGAAATCTTTCGTTATTGCTGACGCTGTTGGGAATGTCACCGAGAGCATTGATTCGATGTCTCGAATCGTTACAACTGGATGTGAGAACAAACAACGCAAAAGTTCCTTGCCAAGCTTTTGGCGTTTGATACCCATGCCTTTTTCGATTGTCATTTCGTACTTCTTTCGAAGGTCGATAATCTTCTCAAGTGTCTGTCGAGAATTCTTCGCAGTCTCAAGTACACCTGTAAGAAAGAAGCGCAGCCAATGTTCAATATCGTTCGTCTCTCGAACACGTGAAAGACCATCGTAGTATTGCGGACGATGCTTTTCAAAGAAATCTGAAATATAGAGAGTTGGTTTCTGTAGAATACCGAGGCTTACCAAGTGGAGTGTGATGAGGAGTCGGCCGATACGTCCGTTACCATCAAGGAATGGGTGGATGGTTTCGAACTGGTAATGTGAGATGGCAATCTTTATAAGATCTGGAACATCCAACTCTTTGTTGTGCCAGAATCTTTCAAGATCGCTGAGTAACTCTCCAACTTCGTCATGATGAGGTGGAATGAATACTGCATCTTTAAGAGTTGCGCCACCGATCCAGTTTTGGCTTCGGCGAACTTCTCCTGGCAATTTTGTGTATCCACGAACACTTGAAAGTAATACTTTGTGCGTATCTCTTGCAAGTCGCATTGATAGCGGCAACTTTTCAAGTTCTGCTATTGAGTAATTGATCGCTTTGACATAGTTTTGAACTTCTTCCCAGTCATTTCTTTTTTCTGGATCAATTTCAAGTTCGGGGAGAAGTGCCTCATCGAGTTTAGTCTGAGTACCCTCGATCTTGCTTGAGGTGGTAGCTTCTTTTGCGATATGCATTTTTATGAAAAAATCCACGTCGGGGACCAACTTTGAAAAAGCGTTGAGCTCGCCGAGGTATCTCATGGCATCAGCAAGAAGCACGTCAATGCGCTTGTCATTCCATTCAAAATCTTTATTGACCAAAGACGGCTGAAAGCTCTTGTAGCCGTGGTATTGTTTATAGGTTCCCGCCTTAAATTTACTCATAAAAAGCAGTATATACCTATAGTACCATCTTGTCAAATTAAAGATTAAAGGCTAAACTTTTAATTTGATTAGATTGTATTAAAATGTCGTTGCGGAGACGCAGGGATTCGAACCCTGGAGGGTGTTTAGACCCTACCTCGTTAGCAGTGAGGCGCTTTCGACCACTCAGCCACGTCTCCATGTTGCACTGGAGTCGGGCTGGCGGTCGACAAGTCGTCCTCCTACAGCCTGCCTTGCGGCATAGGCTGTTCCCGTATTCTCGGGACCGGATGAAATATGAAGCAGTTCATATTTCATCCACTCAGCCACGTCTCCATTATTTACTAAGGCACGTCTCCTAAAACAGGCTCAATTTAACACGAATTTTAGGGTATTACAATTAAGTCCTTAATATTGTGGATACATGGCTTGACTTTTAACAAGCGTTTGCTATACTAAAAATATTCCTATGAAGAAGCACTTCGTAAGGGCGCGTCCCTACGCGGTGCTTTTTCTTTTAACTAGCAGCTATCTTATCTCGGAGAGAATCCATGTAAGCCATCTTCTCTTTGGCAGATTTCCGCAATAATGACGAGCACTTATGCCGATGAGGACTTATTACTGCTAGAAGTTTTTGATTATCGTAAAGATACCGAGCGAGAGAATAAAAATCACCATCGCTACTTACCAACACTGCTTTGTCGTAATTAGGGTAATCAATCATTGTCTGCAGGACCATATCCGCATCCACATTACCTTTTATACTACCGTCCCCATTAGGTAAGACTGGTTTAAATTTTAAAACGAAGCCGGCTTTTTGTAATTCATCATAAATGTCATTATGTTCCGGTATAAAGCCGATAAATAAGTAGGCTTGGGTAACCCGATATTTATGTGCCAAGTAGACACGGAACTTTTTCCAATCTATCTTCCAGCCTAAATCCCTTTTGGTCCCGCGGTAAACATTCTGACTATCGATAAAAGCGAAGTTATTCTCTACTTTATCCATAAAATTACATCTAAATTTACCACGATTTTTAGGGTATTACAAACTATCTCCCCTGCCTTGAGTTGGTAACAAACGGTAAGATAAGCGTCCCTGTCCCGTTTGCTTACTATAGAGGTAAGATAAGGGAGAGATACCAGATTATAAGTCTTAAATAACTAGTTAAATTATGAACAACAAGGTCATTATCATTGGGGTCATTGCCCTAATCATTATTATTGGCGCCGTGTTTTATATGAATAAAGAGGAGCCCCAAGGCGACGAGATCACCGTGGCCTCTTACTCTAATAACACCAGCACCGTAGAGGTTATCTTCAACCAATCCAAGGATACGGTTACCTTTACTCAAAATGTGGGTGGCGCTACTACCCTCCCTCGCGTTGTGGCCGCCTCGGGCGCCAAGTACGCCAACGAGGATGAGAGCGTAATCTTCTGGGAGAATCAGGGCGAGGCCACCATTACGGTAAATGGGGCCGAGACCTTCAAGGGTCACTTGGTTACCGACACCCCAGCCGGCGTGCCTATCTTGGGCACCTGGAGCTGGGAGAAGACGGCCATGTCTAGTGGCACCGTGGTCACCCCTAAAAAGGTTGATACCTTTAGCCTTACCTTTACCAATGACGGTAAGGTGGAGGGTACTACCGACTGTAACGGCTTTAGCGGTAGTTACAGCCAACCGGCCACCGGCGCCATCACCTTTGGCCCGCTAGCTAGCACCAAGATGTTCTGCGAGGGCTCACAAGAGGCCGACTTTACCACCCCCTTCCCCCAAGTGCGGACGTACGCCATCTCTGGCACCACTCTCACTCTTAAGTTTAGTGGCGGTGGCACAATGACATTTAAGAAGAAGTAAAAACTATAGCTACCCAAAAAGCCGCCCCAGGCGGCTTTTTGTTTTTGGTATAATTATTTATATGCATAAACTGCCAGCCGATTTTGGTAAAGCGATTAAAGCCGATAAAAAGGTGGCGGCCTTGTGGGATAACATTACGCCCTTGGCGCGCAATGAGTGGATTTGTTGGGTGACCTCGGGCAAGCGCGCCGAGACCCGCGAGATTAGGGTTAACAAGGGCCTGTCTAAAATGCGCTCCGGCATGCGCCGGCCCTGTTGCTGGGCCGGCTGCCCGCATAGGTAAAACAAAATGACTATTTGGCCAATCATACTACTAACTATCGGGGGACTAATTTTAACCGCCGGCGATTTTATGATGAAAAAGTGGGTCATTACTAACGAGTGGTGGGTCTACGCAACCGGCCTAGCAATCTGGTTAATAGGCCTCAACTTTTTGGCCTTAAGTTTTAAATACAAAAATATCGCCGTTGCCTCGGTTATATTTGTACTTATTAATGTTATTAGTTTAGCTATTATTAGTTGGCTTTATTTTGGCGAGCCGCTCTCATGGTGGCAAATTGGCGGTCTTACTCTCGGCGTTTTAGCAATTGTGATTTTAGAAATTAGTTAACCATGTCTTACAAATTTACGGCCGAGGTGTGGGTGTATCCGGGTGAGACGGCCAATTGGCACATGGCCTACTTGCCGCCTGAGTTATCGGAGAAGATTGATAAAAAGTATAAAGATAAACGACGCGGCTGGAGCTCGTACCCAGTGGAGGTGAAGGTGGGTAAAACATCGTGGGTGACCTCCATCTTTTATGACAAGAAGGCGCTCACCTACCTCCTCCCGCTTAAAGCGGCAGTGCGTAAGAAGGAAGGTATTTACCCCAATGACAAAGTGGGCTTTACCCTGGAGGTTAGGTAAAATTTATTAAGAAGCTATACATACCCATACCGCACGTTCCTTTTAAGGGTGTACCGGCTACTGGCACCCCCACGTCAATTACCTCCTCGCCTGTTTGCGGTAAGATTTTTTGATACCCCAGTGATCTAATTACTAAAGAGGAAGAGCAGTCGTAAGTGCCGTTGGTTTTAATAACTAATTTGGTCGGAAGGCCAGCCTTGGCAGTGGAGACTTTAGGAGTATAGCCACCACCAGCGTTAATTGTTATGTACTGAATGCCGTCTTTAATCTCCACATTTTGGCCCGCTTGACCTAGTCCAGCGTCGGTACCATTTTGTATTCCACCAAGTAAAGCCAGGGCGGCAATAAATCCGAGGACGATAACAATAGAGACGGCTTTATTCATAAAGTTAATTATATATTAAACAATGGATCAATAATCCCGAGTCCCGCCAACCCGGCCAACAAGGCGAACAATCCTAAACCAATTACCACCACGCCGGCCGACTTAAAGAATAGAGGCGCGTATTTAGAGTGGGCAAATGAGGCCGAACCAAAGGAGAGGAGCAAGAGCATCGGCAATGTCCCTAAAGCAAAGGCGAGCATAATCAACATCCCCGAGCCAAAAGATCCACTACCCAACGCGGAGACCTGCATTGATTGAGTAAAGCCACACGGGAGGAAGAAGGTGGCAAAGCCGAGGATGAGAGGGGTAAAGGTCTGATGTTCAATCCTCCTAAAGAAGTTAAAGATTCCGGCCGGCAAAGCAATTTTATTCTTGGTAAAAACTCCCACTAAATTAAGTCCCAACATTAGCATTACCACCGAGGCCAAGAGTCCTAAGATGGCCGTAAGGGTAAAGTTAATACCAATAGCACTACCAACTAATCCTAAAACTCCTCCCAAGATTGCAAAGCTAACCAACCTCCCGGCATGGAATAGCAAAAAAGTTTTTGTATCACTTACATTGTCTTGAGATATCTTGGCCGAGAGTGACAAAACCAAGCCGCCGACAATAGCCAGACAACTAGAGACCGAGGCAATAAGGCCAATAATAAAGCTGGTGAGAGGGGTGGTTTGTCCGCCAATCCCCAGATTAAGAACTCCCGACTTTTGTAATAGGAAGAATAGAGCCAGGATACCAAGCCCTATTGGTACGGCCTGCCAAATAACATTATCACCATATTTTTCTTTACTAGATTTTTCTAACGACAACTTGTAGCCATGCGTTTGTATTTTTTCTGTTAGGGTTTGAGCCAGCACTTCAGGATCTTGATCACTGTCGGTCTCAATCTCAACAGTCTCCCGCCGTAAATTAACTCGAGCATTTTTAACAAAATTTTGCTCATTCAAAGCATCTTCAATAAAGATTTTACACGCCGCGCAGTGGGTGCCAAAAACATGGAAGGTATACGTCTTCATACTTATAATCTCTTGCTCTTAATTCGTAATGAGTTGGAGACCACCGACACACTCGACATCGCCATCGCAAAGCCGGCAAAGACCGGATTGAGGAGCCAACCAAAGACGGGGTAAAAAACTCCCGCCGCCAGCGGAATGCCAACGACATTGTAGATGAAGGCCCAAAAAAGATTTTGTTTGATCCCCCGCATGGTAATTTTTGAAAGCTTGATCGCCTTAACAAGCTTTGAAATATCGCCTCCAAGCAATGTAATACCGGCTGACTCAATGGCTACATCGGTACCGGTACCCATGGCAATACCTACATCGGCTTGGGCAAGGGCGGGGGCATCATTAACCCCATCACCAGCCATAGCGACCACTCGACCTTGGGACTGAAGCTCTTTTATCTTCTCGAGTTTATCTTGAGGCAATACATGAGCCACCACATCATCAATCCCCACGAGTGAGGCCATATACTTGGCCGCCCTCTCATCATCACCCGTAAGCATTACCACTTTAATGCCCAGAGCGTGAAGATTTTTTACCGCCTCTACCGACTCCGCTTTAATTTCATCGGCTACCATCACAAAACCGAGGACCTTTTCTTTAGTAGCGAGGATAACGGGCGTTTTACCTTGCGCGGTAAACTTATCAAGTTTAGCCGTATCGAAGGAAAGGCCGAGATCCCAAATAAGCTTGGCATTGCCGGCAAAATATTCTGTGCCATTGATAGTCCCCTTGAGCCCCTTACCTTGTAGGCCTTCAAAATTTGTCACCTCGGTTACCGAGATATTTTTCTCTTGTGCCCTTACAGGATCTTCGACGTAATTAACAACAGCATGAGCAATCGGGTGTTCTGACTTCTTCTCTAAAGAAGCGAGAATTGAAACAAGTTCTTGATCGGTCAAATCAGACAAGTTTTGTATATCTACCAGTGTTGGTTTGCCGCGAGTCAATGTTCCGGTCTTATCTACCACCACCGTAGTAACTTTATGCAATTTCTCGAGCGTGGCCGCATCTTTAATAAGTATGCCCTCCTTAGCCCCCTTACCCACTCCCACAATAATTGCCGTGGGGGTAGCGAGGCCGAGCGCGCATGGACAAGCAATCACCAGAATCCCTACAAATGAAACAAGGCCGAATGACAGCGCTTGAGAGAATCCAAGATACTGTGACCCAACAATGAGCCAAGCACCAAGCGTAAAGAAGGCAATTATAAGAACAATGGGCACAAAGATGGCAGAGATTTTATCGGCAAGCGCTTGTATAGGGGCCTTGCTACCCTGCGCGTCCTCGACCATTTTTATAATCTGAGCGAGCAGTGTTTCAGAACCAACTTTTGTAGCTTTAAATGTGAATGATCCGCTAGTATTTATGGTACCAGACACAACTGCATCTCCGACCTTCTTCTGTGCGGGCATTGGCTCTCCGGTAACCATGGACTCATCAATAAACGATTCACCCTCAGTGATGAAGCCATCCACGGGGATCTTGGCGCCCGGCTTAACGATGATAAGATCTCCGTGCTTAACATCATTTACTGCAATCTCTACTTCCTTGCCGTCACGGATAACCAACGCCGTTTTGGCCTGAAGATTAAGAAGTTTTTCAATAGCGTCACCCGTCTTAATTTTTGACCGGGCTTCAAGATACTTGCCGAGAGCAATAAAGGTAATAACCACGATTGTTACGTCGTAGTATTGGTAATCAACATTTATGAATGGACGAAGAATATCCTCAAAAGCAGTGACGGCAAAGCTGTATATAAATGCGGCGGTAGTTCCGATGCCAATCAATGTATCCATATTGGCCTTGCCATAGCGGAGGAATCTATAAAAACCGAGAAGATAGGGCTTACCAACCACAAAAAGAATATATGTAGCAAAAATAGGAAGGAGATGATGGAAGAACTCTTCAAGGGTATAGCTCATTGCAGAAACAATTCCATACTCAACAAGAATGTCCCAGCCCATAATTAAAGCAGCAAAGATTGCGAGGGGGATGGCCGAAAGAACTTTTACCCTCATCTCAGCCACTTCAGCCAATTTTTCTTTCTTAGATTGATTAAGACCCATGTGAGCCGCGTGCTCACTAGGAGACATACCCATCTCCTTAGCCGTAGCGGGGACATCCAGTGCATATCCAAGAGGCTCAATGTGTTTAGAAAGATCGTGTGGGTTGGTCTTAGAAGGGTCAAAGGAGATCTTCGCTCTTTCCGTACCATAATTAACCTCCGCCGAGTGCACGCCCTCCACCTTCTTAAAAGTCTTTTCAATAACGGCAGAACATGAGGCGCAATGCATTCCTTTTACATTGTATGTTTGTGTGTGCATATTATTTCCTCTTTAACTTATAAACTTTTAATATTTCCTGCTTCGCTTTGTCTGCCTGCCCCGCCTTTACCTGATTCAAAATACATCCACTAAGGTGGTTCTCAAGGAGTAAATCTTCAACATTAGAGAGACCTTGTTTAACGGCTGAAGTCTGTGTGATGACATCTATGCAGTAAGTGCCACCCTCAATCATCTTTTGCAGACCACGAATTTGACCCTCAATGAGCTTGAGACGACGAATAATTTTGCCCTTATTTTTTCCTTCCATATGTTTCATTCTTACAGTATATACCCCCTGGGGGTATAGCGCAAGCCCCGGCAAAAAGTTAAGATAAATTGAGATTTTTTAAAGCCTATGCAGAAAAATTGGTTTAACTAACTATCTAATCCCTGTGTCGCAAGAGACAGCCACTTCAGTGGAATCATTAGGTTTAACGATTATTGATTCTACACTCGCACAATAGGGTAAAATGTTGGCTGCTGCCGCTGAACGGATAGTATACTCGCCAGCCGGCAAATCAACATTGAAGCGACCACTTTCATCGGAAGTAAATTGTTTAATCACTCGCGCACCGTCTGGGGTAGTAACTACAAGTGACGTGGCGTATGGTTTATCGGCGCAAATTGGGTCAGGTGGATCTTGGACTACTGGGCAAGTTGGTCCCAAAAGTACCGCGCCAAAAATACTCCCCCATGATTCAGCCACCGTATCGTCTCCATTATTTAGGACCGAGGATTGAAGATCAAAAAAGTAAAATAGTCCCCCTAAGACAACCAGTAAAATGGCGAGTAATAAATAAGTTTGATTCTTGGTCAGCATCCTTTATATTATATAGTAATTAAAAACTAATTTATTCGTCTAAATATCTATGAGCAAATACCCAGTAGTCCACTTTGAGATGCCCTACAACGACAAGGCCCGCGTGGCCCAGTTCTACCAGAGTGCCTTTGGCTGGCAGATGAATCAGCTTGGCCCCGAGATGGGCGAGTATGTTCTGGCTAACACCGCCGAGACGGATGCCAACCAGATGGTAAAGACGCCTGGCACCATTAACGGCGGCTTCTTCCCTCAAGGTACCAGCCCCGAGGCAGCGGTCTCGGTAGTAATCTCTACCGAGAATTTAGAAGATTCTATTAACCAAGTTAAGTCGGCGGGCGGCACAATTAATATGGAGCCCATGGAGATCCCCGGCATTGGCCGCTACGTCTCCTTTACCGACACGGAGGGCAATCGCGTGGGCATGCTCCAACCTACCAATAAATAAATATGCAAAAGATTGTCCCCCACTTGTGGTTTGATAAAGAGGCTAAAGAAGCGACGGCCTTTTACGCTACCCTCTTCCCTAATTCTAAAGTTAAAAGCGTACAGACTATTACCGGCACGCCCTCGGGTGACTGCGATATTGTCAGCTTTAATTTAAACGGTTATGACTTTATGGCGATTAGCGCCGGACCGTACTTTAAATTTAATCCATCAATTTCCCTCACCGCTACTTGCGCCACGGTGGAGGAGGCCAAGGCCTTGTACGATAAATTATCGGCCGGTGGTAAAGACTTAATGCCCTTTCAAGAATATCCGTGGAGTAAGGGTTATGCTTGGGTTAGCGATAAGTACGGCCTCTCGTGGCAGATAAACACCGAGCAAGAGGGCGGTAAGATTATCCCCTCTCTCATGTTTACCGGAGATAACTTTGGCAAGGTGGAAGAGGCGCTGGCATTTTACACTTCAGTCTTTAAAAATGCCGAGACCAAAATGATTTCCCGGTATGAAAAGGGTGAGGGCGATGTGGAGGGTAAAGTTAAATACTCGCTCTCCATGCTGGAGAGTCAACCATTTATGATAATGGAGAGTAGCTTTGAGCACGGCTTTACCTTCAATGAAGCGGTGTCTTTAATTGTGAAGTGTGAGGATCAAGCAGAGATTGATTATTATTGGGATAAATTATCGGCCGTGCCAGAGGCCGAGCAATGCGGCTGGCTTAAAGATAAATTTGGCGTCTCGTGGCAGATTACGCCCACCGCGATGGACGCCATGCTAAGTAGCGGCGATAAAGAGGCGGCAAACCGCGTGACCCAAGCCTTCCTAAAGATGAAGAAGTTCAACATTGCCGAACTGGAGCGAGCGTATGAAAACAAATAAAATTATCTGGTTAATAGGAATAATAATAGTTTTAGCGGTTACTTTTTATTTTATTAGCCCTAACCAAAATACAACACCAGCTGATTGGTTAACCTTTACCGATGAGGCGGGAGTTTACACCTTCCGTTACCCTCAAGATTTTGGCCGACAATATGTCACGCCAGTAGATTGGCCACCGCAGGTTAATTTATTAGAGGGGACAGGATTTAATTGTACGGAAGGCGGGATGATTTATGGCCGCGCCGGCCAAACAGTTAGTAGAACTATTGAGGGTCAAGAGTATTGCATTACCACTGTCAGTGAGGGCGCCGCCGGCAGTATTTATAATCAATACGCTTACCTCACTGTTATCAATCGCCAACCCATTGGCCTTATCTTTACCGCTCGTCTGCCCCAATGTGTTAATTATGACGAGCCTCGGCAAGACGAGTGTAAGGCCGATCAAGCCGCTTTCAACCCAGATGTTATAATAAGTGAGATTATTAATAGCTTAGAATTAACCCATTAATATTATGTTTATTGCTGTTAATTATGTAGCCGTGTTGGTAGCCACTATTGCCGGTATGGCGATTGGCGGCCTGTGGTATGGACCAGTCTTTGGTAAATATTGGATGAGGCTTACCGGCCTTACTCCCGAGAGTATGAAGAGTATGCCTCTCACCCCGTGGCAAGCCATGGGTCTGGGCTTTATTGCTATGTTTATTACCAACTGGGTCCTAGCTCAAGTTATTGGTCTCTTGGGGGTCATGGATGTCACTGCCGTTCTAGAATTGGTGGTTCTTATCTGGCTTGGCTTCTACTTCACCACCACCTCAGGCGTATTCTTGTGGGAGGGCAAGAGTTACAAGCTGTGGCTCTTTAATGCCGCTCAATACTTGGTGGCTCTCTCCGTAACCGCCTCGATTATTGTTTTGTGGCAATAAGGGCTTGTGGTAAGATAGATATATATTAGTAAGTTAATGTAACGCACTTTATGAATAGTCTCATTGCCCAGTTAAATACCTACTTCGGCCAGAAGGCTCCGGCCTTACCAGCCGAGATTAAGGAGTTATTGGTTAAGTTTGGTCCTTATCTCATTGTCATTGGTCTGATTATGGCCGTGGTTGGCCTACTCTCGGCCTTCTCCTTCTTGCTCGGCACCGCCGGCATGATGGCTGGCTATTACCCTGGATCCTCCTTCTTGGGCTACAGCTGGATTGGAGTAATCTTGTCCTTGGCGGCAGCGGTATTGCAATTAATTGCTCTCCCTAGCCTCTTCAAGCGCCAAATGAAGGGTTGGACCTTCCTCTTCTACGCTCTCTTGGTTTCCTTAATTGGCAATATTATCTACTTCGACTTACTGAGCTTGGTCTTAAGCGCCTTAATCGGCTTCTACCTGCTCTTCCAAGTTCGCTCCTACTATCACTAATTGTCGCCGTTTTACCTTAAAAGCTTCATGCTATAATACTCCGGCATGAGGCTTTTATTGTCTTATCTTAAGGAGCATCGCCTCCTCATCTTGGCCACGGTGGGCTTGGGGACTATCAACCAAGTCTTCTCTTTACTCGACCCGCAGATCTTCCGCCTGATTGTGGATAATTACGCCACCAAGGCCAGCGAGTTTACCAGCAACCAATTCTTCACCGGCGTGGGCCTGTTGCTCCTCGCCTCCATTGGCGTCGCCTTTATCTCGCGGGTAGCCAAGAACTTCCAAGATTACTGCACCAACTTAATTAGCCAGCGAGTGGGGGCCAAGCTCTACCAAGACAGCATTCATCACGCCTTCTCGCTGCCCTATCGCAGCTTCGAGGATCAGAGCTCGGGTGAATTATTGCAGAAGTTGCAGAAGGCTCGCCTCGACACCCAACAACTCTTGGCTCTCTTCTCCAACTTAGTGTTGGTATCTTTGGTCGGGACTATTTTTATTGTTATCTACGCCTTCTATGTGCACACCTTAATCGGCTTGGTGTACTTAGCCATTATCCCGGTGATGGCGGTAATCTTGTATTGGCTCACGCGCCGGATTAAGAAGACGCAGAAGGAGATTGTGCTTAAGACCAGCCTCTTGGCTGGCACCACCACCGAGACCCTGCGCAATGTGGAGCTGGTTAAGAGCTTGGGACTAGAAGAGCAAGAGGCCATCCGACTCAACCAGGCCAATGAAGCTATTTTAAACTTGGAGTTAGACAAGATCAGAATGATTAGAGTGTTGTCCTTCATCCAAGGCACCCTGGTTAACGCTTGTTATGCCGCGGGACTCTTTATGATGATGTGGCTTATCTTCAAGAATGAAATTACTTTTGGTGAGTTCTTTAGTTTATATATTTATTTGTTCTTTATTTTTAACCCCTTACAACAATTAAGCGAGGTGGCCACTCGTTATCAAGAAACTTCCGCCAGCTTAGAGAAGTTGGATGATGTCTTAAAACAAGAGCCAGAAACCAAACCCACTGATGCAAAAGTGATTGGACTGTTAGAGAAAATTGAATTTAATAATGTCTCCTTCAGCTACAACGAGACCGATTCTTCTCTAAAAAATATTAACTTTGTCATTAATAAGGGTGAGACGGTGGCGCTCGCCGGCCCCTCCGGCTCGGGTAAATCTACCTTGGTTAAACTCTTGGCCGGACTCTATCAGCCCGATCAAGGCGAGATTAAATTGAATGATCTCTCTAATAAAGAGGTAGACATTGACGCCTTCCGTCGGCGCATTGGCTATGTCTCGCAAGAGACGCAACTCTTCGCCGGGACGATTGGCGAGAACTTGCGCTTTGTCCGCCCCAACGCCACCGACGCCGAGTGCTACGCCGCCCTCAAGGCGGCGGCGGTAGACAAGATTATTGAGCGCGGTGATGAAGGCTTGAATACTCGGATTGGCGAGGGCGGGATCAAGCTCTCCGGCGGTGAGCGTCAACGCCTAGCGATCGCGCGAGCGCTACTGCGCGAGCCGGATCTAATCATCTTTGATGAAGCCACATCCAGCCTCGACTCTTTAACCGAGAAGGAGATTACCGACACGATTAAGCACATTAGCTCTCAGAGACCGGAGTTAACCACCGTGATGATTGCCCATCGTCTCTCCACCATCTCGCACGCCGACACTATTTATGTGTTAGAAGCCGGCGAGCTGGTAGAACAAGGCTCTCATGAGGCATTATTGAGTCAGGCCGGTCTCTACGCCGCTCTCTGGCGCGAGCAAGGCCACAAATAAAATGCTAATTACTGAACGCTTCCGTTTAAACGAGATCCAACTTAAAGCCTTAAAGAAGCTCAACCTCCAGACTGTTAAAGACTTGCTCTTGTATCTGCCGGCGCGCTACGCGCGCGCTGGGGAGTATAAAGAAATTGGCCGGCTCCAGACCGGCGAGGAAGTAGTTATCTACGGCAAGGTCTTGAAAACGGCCACCAAGAAGGCGTGGAAGAAGAAGATCCCCATGGCCGAGGCGGTTATTGAAGGCGCCGAGGGACGGATTAAAGCCATCTGGTTCCACCAAGCTTATCTGGCTAAAAAGTTAATTGTCGGCGAGACGGCGGTCTTGCGCGGCAAGGTGACGGAGCGCAATGGCGAGCAATACTTGGCTAATCCCGAGATTGTAACCGAGCTTAAAAACTTCTCCCCCACTGGCACCATCTTTAACCCTGACGATCCGGAAGAAGGCGAGTTAATCCCCGTTTACCCCGAGACGCGCGGTCTATCCTCCGGTTGGTTTTATTACCATAATAAAACTTTATTAGAAGAAAAAGTTCATGAGCAATTACTTGATCCCCTGCCAGCCAATTTACTTAAAAAATATAATTTACCTAAATTAAGTTCCGCTTTAGTCTGGATTCATCAGCCGGAGAATAGTAGGGACGCCGAGGCGGCGCGCAAGCGCTTCTCGTTTGAAGAGATTATGCTTATTCAGCTGGCACGACTGCAAGATCGGGCCGCTTATCACGCTCAAGGCGCGGCTAAAATTAAGGTCTCTACTGAAGAGATGGGGCAATTTTTAAACCGCTTCCCCTTCACGCCCACCAACGCCCAACGGCGAGCAATTACGCAAGCGCTAGCGGATATGGCAACCGGCGAGCCGATGACCCGCCTCTTGGAGGGCGACGTCGGCTCGGGTAAAACGGCGGTGGCGGCCAGCGCCGCCTTTGCCACCGTGCGGGCCGGCTTTGAATGTGCTTACATGGCGCCCACCGAGATCTTGGCCAAGCAACACTTTGAGAGCTTTATCGGTTACTTTAAAAATTTAGGAGTTAATATCGGCTTGATAACCGGCACGGGATGTTATAAATTCCCGTCCAAAGTTAATCCGGGCGGCGCCACCAATATCTCCCGGCCCCAACTCTTGAAGTGGGTGGCTAATGGCGAGATCCCCATCTTAATCGGTACACATGCTTTAATTCAGAAGAATATAAAGTGGAAGAACTTGGCCCTCTCGATTATTGATGAGCAACACCGCTTTGGCATTATGCAGCGCTCCAAGTTGGTTAAGAAAGGCTCGACCCAAGTGCCGCACTTACTCTCGATGACCGCCACACCCATCCCCCGCACTTTAGCTCTAACTATTTATGGTGACTTGGACTTATCATTACTCGATGAACTGCCAGCCGGGCGCAAATCAGTACTCACCAAGATTGTGCCACCCTCGGAAGCGGAGCGAAATAAAGTTTATGAATTGATTAGGGAGGAACTTAAGGCCGGCCGCCAAGCGTATGTGATCTGTCCGCGGATTGATGAGCCTGATCCGGATAAAGAATTGGCCCTCCAAGCCCGCAGTGCCAAGGCCGAGCAAAAGCGCTTGGGCGAGAAGATCTTCCCCGAGTACATGGTGGGCCTAGTACACTCTAAAATGAAGCCGAGTGATAAGGAGGAGGAGATGGCGGCCTTTACTCGCGGCGAGACGCACATCTTAGTGGCCACCTCAGTGGTGGAGGTGGGAGTTAATGTGCCCAATGCCACCAGTATTATTATTGAGGGGGCCGAGCGCTTTGGCCTCGCGCAATTACACCAGTTGCGCGGGCGCGTCTTCCGCTCGTCGCATCAAGCTTATTGTTACTTATTCACCGAGTCTAAGAGTGAGATCTCACAGAAGAGATTGCAGGCCTTGGCCACCGCTAAGAACGGCTTTGAATTGGCCGAGTTGGATTTATCTCTCCGCGGCGCCGGTACCTTATCGGGCGACAAGCAATGGGGCATCTCCGACTTAGGTATGGAAGCGATTAGGAACTTGAAGTTGGTAGAAGCCGCCCGCGAGAGTGCCAAGCAAATTCTCACCATCGACCCCAATTTACATAATCATCCGGAACTAAAAGTGGCCCTAGCCCAGAGGACCAGAGCCACTCATTTAGAATAAGATTTAGTATTTAGAAGCCAAAGAGTGAGCGCATGGCGTCAGCCACGATGGCTCCTAAATTACGGCCGGCACTAACACCATCTTTAATCTCTAAGATAGTATCAGAGTCAGCGCGGTCACAACCACCCAAGATACCAGCTACACATACTCTCACTCGGTATTTACCAGCTGGCAGATTAGCACCGTCGGCTGTCTTGCCCACTACCCAATTAGCCGTACCGGTATTAGGCACACGACGCAAGAGATCTACTACCTGATTCTTGGTATTAACCAGACGAATGTTCATTAAAGCGGTAGCCGGAACATTGGTGGTAGTCCAAGTAACCTTCTTGATATTAGACTTCACCCAGATCTCACCAAGTTTAGGCGAGATTACTCTTACGGTTGGCACCTGAGTTACAGAAGGCTTAATGGTAAAAGTGTTGTCACTTTGATCATTAACCCAAGGATTACTCATGCTAGAGATGAGGATGGTGTAGGTCTGACCAGGGACAATGCCCACGGCGGCGGTAGGGGTCCAGTCATAATAACCGCGACTAGCATCCAAGATATTGATGGTACCCACATTTTGATTAATAATCTCTACCCACTGAATCTTCACCATCTCAGCTTTGGCATTAGCAGGACTCTTTAAAGTACTCTCCCATTTAATCCGAAAGGGTTGATCCAGGGCCAAGAACTCGCGACCATTAGGATTTAACAATTTAACAGTCTTAAGATTACCAGTGAGACTGCCAGTAGTTTGCGCTAAGGTTAAACTAGGAACAAGCACGAGGCCCAAAATTACTGCCAGACTAAGTAAATATTTTTGCATAAATTTTAGCGAGATTGTAAGAGGTTATTAAGCTGATTGATTAAGCTCTGAAGTACAGAGGCGGTAGCGGCTAAGCCTGATGTACCACTAAAGGTGGTCTTAGCATTAGGATCAGTAGTAGTGGTGGAACTAACAATCTTAAAGGCATAATCACTGCGATCACAATCACCCAAGCCCACTGGACAAACGCGGAACTTGTACTTACCCACTGCGGCCTTAGAACCATTGGCTAAGTTGCCTACCGTCCAAGTATAGGTGCCATTATTAGTGGCGCCTAAATTAATATCGCTAATCTGATTGGTATCTTGATTGATCAAACGGATGTTTACCTTGGCAGCGGCACCGGTCTGAGGAGAAGAAGTCCAGGTAATATTTTGAGTTGTGCCTAAAATCCAAGACTTACTACCAGTATCTGGAGAGGTAACCTCGATCTTAGTCTCAACAGGATCCTCGTCATCATCATCGTCGTTGCCTACACTCCAAGAGTTAACTAGGGCAAAAGTGACTGGATTAGAAGTACCATTGGCATTGCTAACCACTATGGGCATGCCACCCGTTGTAGTAATGGTAGCCGGGACCACAAAGTTGATCTCGGTGCCGTTATCGCTAGAAGCCAAGTTGGTACCAATGGTGTAGGTGCCGAACTTAAGAGTGTTACTGCTAGTAAAACCGCTACCCTTAACTGTAACCTCGGTACTGGTGGCACCGGTAGCAGGGCTGATAGAAGAGATAAATGGGGTATCCTCCTCGCCTTCAGCCACAATAGTGACATAAGCGTATTGGGAGTTAATGGAGGTGCCGGTTAAGCGCAAGAAGAGAGTGTAAGTGCCGGGAGTTAAACCGGAAGATAGAGTCACGCTCTCGCTGCCATCATTGGCGGTAGCCAAGGCTAAACTACTATAAGCATTGGTTGGACTAATAAGCACAATATCCACTTTATCGGTTAAGACCGTACCGTCAGTACTCCACTTAACTAGGTTGGCCGCGCCGGCCTCCCAGACTACATTACCCACCGGTTGAGTTAAGGAAACAGATTTATCACCGGGGCGCTTAACATTGAAG
>JAGORB010000024.1 GCA_018063065.1 Minisyncoccota bacterium | reverse complement strand
GTCGGTAAGGTCCTTAGCCTCCTTCAAGCCTAAGCCCAAGGCCTCTTTAATGGCCTTGATTACCTGCACCTTCTGCTCACCAGCACTCTTAAGTTCTACATTGAAGGAGTCCTTCTCCTCGGCGGCAGCACCTGCACCGGCCCCATTACCAGCCACCATCACAGCGGCGGCCGAGACGCCAAACTTCTCTTCCAAGAACTTAACGAGCTCGTGGAGCTCAATTACGCTCATGGCTTCAATCTTCTCTACCAAGTCCTTAAACTTAGCAGGAGTTTCTACAACTTTAGTCTCTTCCATAAAATAATAATGAATTAATGTTTATTAATTTTTCTTCTTCGCAATCTCGTTTAACGCTACCGCCAAGCCCTGCAAGGGCGAGTTGATAATATTCAAGAATTGCGCCAACAAGACCTCGCGTGGTGGGATCTGAGCCATGGTCACCATCAGCTTCTGATCGGCATAAGTGCCATTAAGCACTCCGCCCACAATCTTCACTAAGCCACTGGTCTTCTTCTCATACTCATAAACACCCTTTGGTACGGCGAGTTGATCCTCACCATAAGCGACGGCGATCTCCCCTTCCATCTCGGGCATAGCGCCCTCGAAGCCGGCTTCAGTGAAAGCCTTCTTAATGAGCGTTTTCTTGGCGACGAAGAATTTAGTAGTCGCCTCACGGAGAGAGCGACGCAAGTTACTGGTCTCCAAGACCGACAAGCCGTGGAAGTTAACCAAGACAATAGTCTTGGCCTTTACCACCTCATCCTGTAAACGAGCTAAAATGTCTTTCTTCTTTTCTCGTGTAATTGCCATATTTTAAACAAATAAAAACGGCTAAAAGCCGGAAGTTCGACCCTCGGCGGGACCTCTGCCCATTTTGGGCTGCCCGCTGTCTACGGCTACCGGCTTATCTTAACAGTTTCTGCCCCGTTGTCAACGTTGTTGAGAGAGGCCACCTCATACTCCTTCAAGTAATAAATAGCGACTAAAGTCCCCGCGATAATGAGGAAGAACAGCGCCGACATTTGCCAAAAGGTTTTATCAAAATATTTCATCTTGTTTATTATCGCATACGAAGAAATTTAAACAATCGCTCTAAAGGATTGGCATTAGCGGCGGCGCCCAAGGTAATAGTGTTGGTGGTCGGGACTTCTTCTACCTCTGTCTCTTCCTTAATATCGGTCGCCAGCACCACGGGAGCAGGTTTAGGTTGTTGAGCCAATAAGGTCTGTAATTTAGTTTGAGCCACCGCTAATTCCGTTTGTAATTGCGAGAGTAAGGCATATTGCTCGGTTAAAGAATCCACATGGGTAAGCAGTCCATCCATCGGAGAATACAGCGCCACGGTCTGCGCCCCTCTTAAGCCGGTGAGAGACGAGTCGAGAGTCATTGATCCACCAGCCGGGATAATGGTGTCAGTGGGGAAGATAAACACTCCCCCACTGGGAGTCTGTAATTTAAAGTCGCCGAGATTAACTTCCAACTTTTGATCATTCTTAATCATGACGTCTCCCGAGTTGCCCACCCAAGTTAAAGCTAATTTAGATTCCACCACCGTTACTTTGGTCCGAGCTACCGCTTCTTCCGTGCCATTCTTACCCGCCACTACCACCTCATAAGTCCCCGGATTGAGATAGCGATGAGAGGCCGATGCTCCCGACACTTGAGTGCCGTCACCAAAAGACCATTTATATTGACCAACGGTGGAGCCGGTTTGTAACACCTTAAAAGTTAGCAAGGTATCCACTAAGGCCACACGCTCGCGGCCGGCGCCAATCTTCCAACCAGTTTTACCCTTACTTGTTGTTACGCCGGCCGCACTGGAGTGAGAAGAAGGAGTGTTGTCATTATCCTCTTCTATTATTTCTTCCTCTTCGTCATTGTTATTGTTATTTTCGTTTTCGTTATCATTAGTCTCGGCAATTATTTCGCCTGATTCTAAAATTAAAGTTGGTGAAGTTAGGGTCTCAATCGTTTCTTCACCAGCTTCATTTTTAACCGTCGCCTTCACTTTATATTCTCCGGTCGGAGCGCTCTCACCACTACTGCGCTTGCCGTTCCACGTTTTACTAATTGTGGCGCTAAAGCTGGAAGTTTGCGTAAAATATTTTACCGCCGTACTGCGACTACACACGTCATCACTCTGACTACAAATAGCCAGGGTATTCCACTTCACCCCTTCATTGGCCGAGACACCAATTACCACTTCGGCATTGGCGTCATTAACATTAAGCGTTACATCACTACTACCACTATTTAAAGTTAAATTATTTACACTCACCGCCGCTAACACTACTCCCGGAATCAATACTGAAACTGCCAACAAGACCGAAGCGAACTTAAACATAAAAATAATTTAATATTTATTGATGAATATTTTTCTTAGTAAACGGCAACAGCGCCACATCGCGCGGCCGGAAGGCATTCAAGATCCAATCCAAGCCAATCTGCAATTTCTTGCTTAAGGTTGGCATCTTGGACCAGTATACTCCTCGCCATAATATCCACGCCAGTCGGCCGGCAAAGTGCAGTCCTAGCACCTCGCCCACCGCCCACCAGCCGCCCAAGGACACCAAGCTCCCTTGAGAACGATAGGTAAAAGTTTTTAAAGGTTTGCCCCTCACGGCTCTCACCACATTCTTAGCCACCGCCTTGGCCTGCCGATCCGCCACTTGGGCGAGCATCGGCAAGGGAGCCTTGGTTTTAGCATCGATAAATAAAACCATGTCACCCAAGGCGAAGATGTTAGGAGTACTGGTGGTTAAATTAGGATTAACCACAATCTTCTCGCGCTCTAAGGTAAGAGGCGGGATTACTTCCACCTGATGAGGCTTAACTCCAGCCGTCCAGATAATAGTATCAGACAAGATAACTTCGCCGGTGTCTAAAATAACTTTACTCTCCTCTACTTGCTTAACGCCAGTATTTATCATTACCTCCACTCCCTTCCGGCCCAGGGTGGCTAGACTACGATGACGCAAGCCGTCCGAGAATTGGGGCAAGATATGACCCTCCTTCTGCACCACCACAATCCGAGCGTTATTAATCAAGGCCGGCCCATACAACTTTTTAAAAGTGAATTTACAGAAGTCGGCGAGCTCGCCAGACAACTCCACTCCCGTGGCGCCCGCGCCCACAATCACGAAGGTCAGTGCTTGGCGTCGCTCACTCACAGTCTTTAAACAAGCCGCCTGCTCAAATTGAGAAATAATTTTATTTTTAATCCTCGCCGCGTCGTCTAAGTCTTTAAGCGAGTACACATGTTGCTCCGTCCCGGGAGTGCCATAATAATTAACCTCCGATCCCAGACCTAAAATTAAATAGTCATATGGGATCTCGCCTTTATCGGTAATAACTTTATTCTCAGTGCTTAAAACTTTTAGCACTTTAGCCGGGATAAATCTCTGGCCCGGGCCAGCCGCGAGCGGAGCGAGTGGCACTACAATATTCTCCGGCGATAAACTGCCGGTCGCCACCTCATGCAACAGTGGGGTAAATAAAAAGTAATTAGTATCGTTAAGGAGAGTGAGCTCTGCCTCCTCACCCAGCCGAAGATATCTAGACAGGAGTTGGAAGGCCTTGATCCCGCCGAAGCCGGCGCCGGCGATAACAATTTTTTTCATGATTAATAAGTTAGGCGATCCACCAAGCGACCCAAGTTATCGTATAAGGAAATTGATTCATTGCTGGCTCGCCACAGCTCGCCTTGATTTAGGAAGACTCGCCACTCTCCACGAGCGAGATTAAAACTGCTGTCGCTGGCGTGATACTTAAGACAACCAGCGTAACTGAAGTGGTCAATAATAAAATTCCGACAAGACGAAGAGAGATTGGTCACGCCGTTTATTTCATCCCCACCATTCTTAATAACCGGAGTCTCGCATTGTGCTAAATCCTCCACCACCTCGCGACAATTCTCTAATAAATTATTAAAACCTGGCTCCCGCTCCGGATCCGGACAACTGCGACTAAGGGGCGGAGCGAAGGTGTAAGCCTCCCCCTCGCCCACTTCCCCCAAATAGCCCGTGCAAATATTGGTCTGGAAGCTGGTGTTAATAACATAAGGCTTAGTGTCTAAAATGCGACCGGAAGTGACAATGGCCCGCTCGCCGGGGGCGAGCGTAATCGGTGCCAACACATTGGCGCGTCCGGGATAAAAAGTTTTGGCCCCGTTTGGGATGACCACCCAGGTGGCCCGAGGCGTAACCAAGCGACCATCACTGGTGCGATAAGCTTGTTCTTCAGCCCCATTCTTCAAGCTCCAACCACTAATAGTGACCTTCTCGCGGCTATTATTCCTAATTACCACATACTCTTCTTGCGAGCGCGTAGCGCGAGCGGCGGTGCCTTTATCTAAACGAACTTTATCTTGCCAAGTGGAACCGGTAGAACCTTTAGTATAAGCGTCGGGATCGTCTTGGCGATTACTACCGAGACTGGAATTGTTAGTGTCGCCCTCCTTCTCGTAGGGAGCGTAGATGAAGGCTCCGCCGGTAGCCGCCTCGCGATTGGGTCCACCAGTTACCACCCACACCAGGCCGATAATCACCAAAATGACAATGAACCACAAAAGGTCATTGCGAGCATCACCCATCGGACTAGGCTTATCGGCCATACGCCAATTTTAACACAAAAATAATGCTTTTTAAGTCATTAAAAAGCCTAGTGTATATCCTCTTGAAAAAAACTCCCCCATTGGTATAATGACATTGGTGCTTGGAGGGCGTGGCCCTGTCACGGCTATTCCAAGCTGTAGCCAAGCACCATCAAAAAACACCACTTAGTGGTGTTTTTTGATGGTAATTTAATCATGGTCTGGATTTCCACTATACAGCAACCTACCTCTTGTTTCCTTATGAATCTTCCAAAACGGGATAATACTCCAGAAATGTTTTTCTCCTCCTTCTACTTGTTTCACTATTACCTTAACTCTTACATCATCTAGAACGGCGATAAATTCATAAAAAGAAACTAATTTTAACACCCTCTCCCATCGGTTGTGAGTTTTTTGGTTTTCAATTTTCTTGGTATGCCAAATCCCTTGAACCGTCCGTGATAAACTCAGTATTTGAGGAGCATAACGGACCAACTTAAGACGCGAATATTGATCCTCTCGCGTTCTTGCCACCTTATCCGATTTAAATCTTAAATGCTTAATACCTTTAGAGTTAAAAGCTATTTTCTCTTTAAAATAAGAACAATAAACTGAGCCTACACTGGAATAAAACTTCTCCGCCTCCTCTTTTACTTTCTCAAAATCATTTCCATCTTTAAAGTTAAACCGGCTCATGGATTTAGATTTTAACTAGTAACAATAAAGAGAAATTTCACTTTCAACAACCATCAACTTATCATACAACGGATTAGTTTCAGAAAGTTTTTTATTACTTAATCTAGTTATTTCTGAATTTAGTGCCCCAGAACTCATTCCATTTGGGTTTAATTTTGCAGCCTCTATTATTTTTCTATATTTCTCCTCAATGTCATATATATTTTTGGTTATATCAACCTTCTCTATCTTTTTTAGTTGACAATTCTCTTCTTCTATTTGGGCCTTAGTTTTTTGCGGCTGATCATCTAGAATTAGATTCTTTTCATCCACCCACAATGTACAGTTAACAATTTTACTATACCCATCTGCTAGACGAGTAACAGTAACACCCAATTGAGTTGTAGACACCGGATTAAACAGCGCCTCATTATTGTCAATAATTTTTGTGAGGTACTTAGTGGGCCAAACAATCTTATAGGCGGAATTACTTTCAAATTGGATATCAATTTTTGCCGTTACACTATCACCTGACTCAACTGACTTTTCTGATAAAACACAATTAGCTCGGAAATCTTTCGGCGGCAAAGTAGGAGTAGGAGTAATTGAAGGAATAGTTTTCGGTGTAATTGGAACTATTTTAGAATTAACCACACTTGGTTGATTTTTGATTGACGGAAGAATTTTATTTACGACAGTTGATGTTGATTTCTGTTCAGGAGTTGTTGTAGAAATATTGTTATCTTGAATCTTTTGTTCTAGCTCCTTAATTCTATTTTCTAATTCTTGAGTTTGAACATCTAATACGGGATTAGAAAACTTCCAGCTATTAAACCATGTCAGAGGATTCCACCAAGCCGCAAACATTATTTGGGGAATTACTAGAGAAAACAATAATATGAGGAAGAAGTATTTTTTCATATATCTTAGAGATTATCCAACTTAAGAATGGTGATGGTTGGGAATTGAGAGGCCTGACGCTCCACATAAGTATTCACATTTTGTGATAAGCGCGCCTGTGGGTTAAAGGCCAAGGCCTCTTTGGCCTTAGAACGGGCGACTGGTAAATTACCACTATAAAGAGCGGTTAAACTATCCATAAGATAAGTGAGAGGGTGATTGGGCGAGAGTTCATAAGAATCGCGCACCACCTCATAAGCCTCCTGCTTGCGATTCTCACCCCAAGCGGTTTTTATCAACAGCAAGTAAGCGTAATTCATTCTTAAGCGATAATCGTCCGGCTGGCGCTCTAAGTAAGACTTAAAGTGTTGTTCATAAGCAGTGAGTTGAGTGAGACCCACTTTAGCGAGAGCCGCCTGATCGGCCGGCGTCCTCGCTTGAGCCATAGAAGCAAACAAGCCCTTCAACATCGAGGAGGTAGCGACGCGTAAAGATTCAAAACTGGCCGATCCACTTAGGGCTTGGTCAATTAATCTTAATTGCTCGGCGCCGTCGGTGGACTTAAAGATTTTTACCAACGCCGTTTGGCGCCGATAATCTTGAACCAGTAATACTCCCCCACCTAGGGCCAAGACAATAAACAGGCCGGCAATAACTCTCTGGAGATTTAAGTTAAACGAGAAGGAGGAGCTGACCATTTGCCGCTCTAAACTTAAAGCGTAAGCAAGAATGATCGCGAGTAGCGCATAACTAGTAACAGTGTCAAAGCCAGTTTGTAATTGCAAGAAGTGAACCACCGGCAAGATTAGCCAAATTATTTTCTCCGGCTCACTAATCAAACCAGCCCGAGAGGCTCTAATTATAATAAGAATAAAGAGAGAGATTAATAGCAAGACAGACACCGTCCCCACCACGCCCACTGATACTAAAGTATCTACAATAATATTATGCGCCCGATCAAACCAGATCTCGGCAAAGTTCTGCTCTTCCATTAAGCGATTATCGAAGTGTTGGACAAATCCAAGGCGGAAGTTCTCTGGGCCCCAACCCAAGACTGGCTTATCTTTAAAAGCTTCCCAACCACTCTCCCAGACAATCAAGCGCGCCGCCGTTGACTCCTTAATATATTCATCTTGAATAAAGCTCCCGGGAGTAAAGAGGAGGACCAAAGCCGCCGCTAGCCCAAGTAGCCACAGGCCACTGTAAGCGCGAGTAATTGTTTTATTATTAGTCGCCAGAATTTTATTAACCAACCAATAACCCAAGAGATAAACCGCTAATAAAATTACCACTGCTGAAGAAGCCCTAGCGCTGCCCAAGATGGCCGCCGGCCGATTAATGAGCTCCAACCACACCTCGCTCCCCGTCCACAACTTAAAGTTAATTAAAATTGGTGACAAAACTTGAAGAACAGTAGCGAGAATGAGAACCTTCCGGCCCCGAGAACGGGCGGTAGATCTCACCACTTCTACTAAAGTTAGAATAAGACTTAAAACCAAGAATACGCCGCCGAAGGTACTGTTACCCAAAGACAAGCCGGGAGACATAATTGGCACGCCCAAGAAATTATTCAGCAGGCCCAAACCTTCTACCCCAATTATAGAGAGGAGCGAGTAAACGATGCCGGAAGCAATAACCGCCCGACGAATAAAAATAAAATCAGTTGGTCGCAAGAGCTGACTAATTAAGACGGTGAGGAAGGTTAAAGAAGTGAGGAAGAAGAGTCCGCTGGAGCGAATAATGTCCGACCACCAAGAACCAGCTGGATAAACTCCCAAGAGGCCAGCGAGACCAAAAATAGCCAGCGTGAGAATGGTCGCGCCGAGTAACCAACTCTTAGGGCCAACCTTAAGCTCTAGTCGGCCGCGATAAAGTTGATAAGCTCCCCACAAGCCGGTCACGACCACTAAGGCAATTAATAAAAAGTACTTGGCATTCACGGTGCCGTATAACACGGCCTTAGAAGACACAAATGGTAAGAGGAAAAAGGCTCCTGCTAATAAATATTTCATAAGAGAGATTATAGCCAAAAACCCAATAAAACAAAACTACCCTATTCCATAGGTGTCACCTCTGTATAGGTTAGCCAGTCATGTAAATAGTCATTAAAATCTTTTACCTCCCCGAAATAACCCGGAAAAACTGAACGGTCAATGATAACTTTTTCTGCACGAGAATAATCCAGGTAATCTAAATAACTAGAATAATGATATTTTGATAAAAAATCCTTTGCCTTTTGGGGGTCATTTAATCCTTTCTCTTTCCACGATCCATCAAATAATTTGACTGGATTAAGATGAATGTAAGCAAAAAGATATCGTAAATGTTCATCTTGATCAATATATTGAGCCTTAAAAGCATCTTCAAATAAACGCCCCGATCTCTTATTTTTAAGATTGAAATACATAGAATAAGCAGTACTGACCTTCTTCATAAATAAGGAAATTCCGCCTTCAATTTTTTCTTTCGCTAAAATATGGAAATGATTTGGCATCAAACAATAAGACCCAATATCAACAATTGTCTCTCCTCTATCAAATACATAGGTGTCACCTATGGGTATATCTCTTAAGAGGATTGATTTATTGGTATTACATAAGTAAAGGAGACGGATAAACCTCTGGTAATCAGAATGGTCTAGAAAAATTTTCCTTTTGTCAGTCCCCCGATTATAGAGATGATAATACTCATCAATAGCAAAAGAAATTTTACGGTTCATGTTGCTAATTATAATCCAAATGAGCATAGGTGACACCTATGCAAAATAAAACTGTGAATATTCGACTAACTAGACTTGCATAGGTGTCACCTCTGTAAAGAGAGGAGGATAGAATATTGATATTTTGAGGCAAAACAAAAACCGCCCCCGAAGGGGCGGTTTTTGCCAAGATAATCTTGTTCCTTAACTAAACGATGTTAGTTGAGGGATACAGGATCAGTCTTGAAGTCCTCAAGATCAAAGTTGTAGATATTGAAGACAGAAGCACTGTCACCGGTGTTCCAACCGATAGCCTTCAAGAGGGCTCGGTAGAGACCATCGTCAACAGAGTCACCGCTGTTAGTACGGTTAATAGTAAGAGTAACCTCTGTAGACTCACCATCAGACAACGCAATGTTGCTGTTTGAAGAGTCAGAAGCACCATTACCAGTAGTGTAGGTAACAAGAGCGGAAGCGTCAGCAGTAGTAGCAGTTCCAGCCTCATCTAACAAGTAGAGGACAGCGGAGATGCTAGTACCAGTAACAGTAGAAGCAGTCGTAGCGGTTGCACTGTCTGCAACATATACGGTGCCATCGAAGGCTTCAACACGATACTTAATAGTGAATACACCAGTATCGTCGT
>JAGORB010000034.1 GCA_018063065.1 Minisyncoccota bacterium | reverse complement strand
AGCGCGGTGTAGTCTCGGCCGCCTTCCGCTTGATCCCAACCAAGATCAAAACGATTGAAGAACTTAATTTGCCCCCCATGCTTGCCGACTTTGCCAAGAAGAAGCAGGGCTTCTTCCTCGTAGTCGGACCAGTGGGTCAAGGTAAAACGACCACACTCGCGGCTCTCGTCGATTTAATTAATCACGAGCGGGCCGAGCACATTATTACCATTGAGGATCCAATTGAGTACTTGTATGTGTCTGATAAATCGATTATCGATCAACGCGAGGTGCGTTTTGATACTTTATCTTTTGCCTCCGGTTTACAATCGATGTTCCGCCAAGATGTGAATGTCGGTCTGATTGGCGAGATGCGTAACCCCGAGACCATGGCCACGGCCGTGACCGCCGCCGAGACGGGTCACCTCATCTTCTCGACCCTGCACACCAACTCGGCCGCGCAGACTATTGATCGTATTATTGACTCCTTCCCGCCAACGCAACAAAAGCAAATTAAGATTCAGTTGGCCGGATCGCTCTTGGGCATCTTCTCTCAGCGCTTATTACCGCGCGTGGCTGGAGGTCTTATCCCGGCTTATGAATTGCTCATCAATACTGCGGCCGTGGCTAACCTCATTCGCGAGGGCCGGACGGCCGAGATTGATGTGCTCATCGAGACCGGTAGCGAGCAGGGGATGATTAACTTTAACCACTCGCTCGTTGACTTGGTACGCCGCGGCGAGATTACCGTTGAGACCGCTTATCACTACTCACTTAATCCTAAAGGCTTGGAGCGGATGATTTAATTACATGTTATTTAATTATCGAGCGACAACTAAAGAGGGTATTGAACAAAATGGCTCGATTGACGCGCCTAATGTGGATATTGCCATTTCTTCTCTCCAGCGCCGCGGCTTGGTAATTCTTAAAATTAATAAAGAGAGTGAGGGGCGGGGTGGTCTGCTCGGCAAGAGCATCGCCATTTTATCTAAGGTTCGCACCCGCGATGTTGTCTTACTCTCGCGCCAAATTGCCACCCTCTTTGAGGCTAAGGTGTCGGTGCTGGTGACCTTCCGCCTCCTCGCCGCCGAAGCGGAGAACCCCTTTCTCCGCGAGGCGCTCACGGCCGTAACCGATGACATTAAAGGTGGTTTACCCATTTCTACTTCGCTGGCCAAGCATCCCGACATCTTCTCCAACTTCTATGTCAGCATGGTTAAGGCGGGTGAAGAATCGGGTAAATTATCTGAGACCTTCACCTTCCTCGCCGATCACCTCGAGCGCTCTTATGAGTTGGTGACCAAGGCCAAGAACGCGCTTATTTATCCGGCCTTTATCGTCGTCACCTTCATTGTGGTGATGATTTTAATGTTGGTTTTCGTCATTCCCAAGCTCTCAGTCATTCTCTTGGAGACCGGTCAACAATTGCCTATTTATACGCGTTTAATCATTGGCTTCTCTAACATCTTCGTCGATTACGGTGTAATTATTGTTATTCTCTTGGCCATCCTCGGCCTCTTCCTCTCGCGTTATTTACCCACCGCGGCTGGCAACTTGGCGCTGTCGCGGTTTAAACTCTCTATTCCATATGTGGGCCGCTTGTATCAGAAGCTTTATCTGGCTCGTATTGCCGACAACTTAAACACCATGATTACCAGCGGTATCTCGATGGTCCGAGCGGTAGAAGTTACGGCTGAAGTGGTAGACAATGATGTCTATAAAGAAATTCTGCTCAAGTCAGCCACCGCCATTAAAAATGGTGATAGTGTCTCGACTACCTTCGCCAAGTATTCTGAGATGCCGGGGATCTTGGTCCAGATGATTAAGGTGGGTGAGGAGTCAGGTAAGCTTGGCTTCGTCTTAGATACTTTGGCCCGCTTCTATCGCCGAGAGGTTAATAATGAGGTAGATACCCTGGTGGGGCTGATTGAACCAGTGATGATTGTCTTCTTGGCCGTCGGAGTAGGTATCTTGCTTACCTCGGTGCTGGTGCCAATTTACAACATCGCCTCGGGGATTTAATGGGGGCTTATCCACATAGGGCTAGCCTAAAGGGACGGGGCAGTCTATAATGGATTAGAATTATTAAAATTTGTTAAATAACTTATGTTAAAGACTAAAGGTTTTACCCTTATTGAACTCTTGGTGGTTGTGGCCATCATTGGTATTTTGTCTGGTATTGTATTAACTTCTCTCGGTTCCGCCCGTGGCAAGGCCAAAGATGCCTCGGCTAAGGCTAGTATTAGCTCTATTCGAGCCGAAGCTGAAATTGTAGCCGATGGCGGTGATTATAGTGGTATGTGTTCAAGTCCATCAGTAGATAGATTAGTTACCGCGGCTGGAGATCAAACTGGTGGAGCTGCTTTATGTGATGATACAGCAGGTACATCCTATTTTGCTTACGTGGAATTAACTGGTACTGAGGACGATGATTACTTCTGTGTTGATAGTGGCGGTTATGCTGGAATAGTAGTAGGAGGTGTTCCACCTGGTCCTACTTGTCAATAAATCTAATTCTTAAAATCCCCCGCTAAGCGGGGGATTTTAGTTTTTATGTTAAAATAACTTTATGTCTGGCTTGTGGTGGTTGGGTTACTTAATCTCTGCCTTATTGGGCTTGGTGGTGGGGAGCTTCCTCAATGTGG
>JAGORB010000023.1 GCA_018063065.1 Minisyncoccota bacterium | reverse complement strand
ATGCCCGTCACGGCCAAGTCTTTAACTTCACCTGTATTTAAATCGCGATAAGCGAGCGCGTTGACGAACTTCTCGCCCTTTACTTCTACCGGCTCGGTGTTAAGCAGGGGCACAAATTTAGGATTAGCCTGCAACTTCTCAATCGTAATGGCATCACCTTTAAACTCGGGATGACGATGTAATAAATAAACTTTATTGGCATAGGCCAAGAGTTGAGTGGCGCTCTCTAAGCCGGCATTGCCGCCGCCAATGACGGCCACATCGGCACCGCCAAAGAGGGGTCCGTCGCACGAGGCGCAGTAGGTGAGACCCTTCTGGTCGAAGGTGTCCGCGCCGGGGATGGTGAGGGTGCGGCGGCGGCCGCCCGTGGCCACCAACACCGCTCTGGCCTCTATCTGCTCACCCTTGCTGGTGGTGATAATAAAGTGGTTGCCACCCTTCTCTAACTTCTCGACGCGCTCGCCCTCTTTAACGGTTAAAATGTCGCCGGCATAATGCTTAACATGAGAGGAGAGGCGTTTGGCCAGATCCTCACCGGAGACCGCAATGTCGCCGACCCAATTCTGAATCTCGGGCGAGACGACTGATTGCCCGCCGAAGTCGGCGGTGATGAAAATAGTTTTAAGTTGCTTGCGGGCGGCGTACACGCCGCCCGCAGCGGCGGCCGGGCCGCCGCCAATAATTGCCAGGTCGTAGGTCATAAGTCTCGCTATTATAACGCGCCGATATTATTTGCGCGAGCGTCGTAAGAAGGCGGGGATGGAGGACCACTCATCTTCTTCTGGTTCTTCCTTCTTTAAGGGCGCGGCGGGCGCCTTGGGCTTGAAGATGGGTGGTAAGTCTTTATCCAGCGGCGTTACCGGGATCTCCTTGCGACCCTCATCTTTAACCGGCTCCTTCTTGGTGTCGAAGTTGAAGGTACGGGTAGTTGTTAAATTGGCCTTCTTCTCTTTACCGCCATAAATCTCGGGGAAGCCGCAGGCAATCACGGTTACCTTAATCTCATTCTTCTTCAACTTCTCATCGCGGATAGCGCCGAAGATGACCTTGGCCTCGCCATCAATATTCTCGGTAATAATCTTGGCCGCCTCTTGCACTTCAAACATTGTTAAGTCTTCATTGCCGGCAATAGTGAAGAGTACGCCCTTGGCGCCGGTAATCGAGAGATCAAGCAGAGGCGAGCTAATAGCGGCCTTGGCGGCCTCGGTGGCGCGGTTGTCGGCCGTGGAGGAGCCAATACCCATGAGGGCCGAGCCGGCATTGAGCATGACGGCGCGGATATCGGCGAAGTCGACGTTAATAATACCGGGGATAGTAATAATATTAGAAATGCCTTCCACCGCTTGGCGCAAGATCTCATCGCACATGGCGAAGGCCGAGGTGGCGGTGGTATCTTTAGTAATCACACTAAGTAAGCGATCATTAGGGATGACAATAATCGCGTCTACTTCCTTCTGTAAATCTTCTAAACCTTGATCGGCAATAAATTGGCGTTGCTTACCTTCAAAGAAGAACGGTCGCGTCACCACGCCAATAGTGAGCGCGCCTTGATCCTTAGCGACCTTGGCCACAATCGGCGCGGCGCCGGTGCCGGTGCCGCCGCCCATGCCGGCGGTAACGAAGACCATGTCCGCGCCTTTGATAACATTCTGAATTTCTTCAATACTTTCTTCCGCCGACTTGCGACCAATCTCTGGATCCATGCCGGTGCCGAGGCCCCGGGTAATATTCTTGCCGATGTGCACCTTCTTGTTGGCGGCCGAGTGATGCAAGTGCTGGGCGTCGGTATTCATGGCAATAAATTCTACCCCGCGCACTTTAGAGTTAACCATGTGAGTAATGGCATTGGTACCAGAGCCACCTACCCCCACCACTTTGATGCGAGCGAAAGCTTCTACTTCAGGCATTATTTTAGGCATAATCTTAATATCTGGCTTCTTAACAGTCATTTTAAAGTGCCCTTATCCTAACAGAAAGGAGAATAAGGGGCAACTCACAGTTTATAACGCTAAAACGGCCTTTTTAAGGCAAAAGTTCGCGGAGGTATTTGAGGAGGGAGGTGGCGAGCTTGGTGCTGGTGCCGCTCTCGGGGGCCAAGTCAGAGCCGAAGTAGGTGAGGCCATAAGCCACCGCCCAGGCCGAGTCTTTAACTTGATTCTTAGACACACTGGCAATGGAGTTATCGGCGGTGCGGGCCGGGAGTTTAAAATAATCGCGCGCCAAGTTCTCAATATTGGGCACCGAGGAGCCGCCACCCGAGAGCACAATCCCAGCGGGCAATAAGCCATTGCGGGAAATCTTTTTTAAATGAGTTTCAATGTATTGGAAGATATCTAGCAAGCGAGCCTCAATAATCTCATCCAACTTCTTCTTGGGCCCGCCGTGAGTGCTCTCACCGCGCTTTACTTGCTCGGCTTCTTCTAAAGTAATTTTGAAGCCGAGTGCAATGTCATTGGTAATGTCGGTGGAGCCGAGAGGGAAGACTTGCATCGAGACCGGAATCCCTTCTTCAAAGACGCTAATCGAGGTGGTCTGCGAACCGATATTGGCCGAGACCACGCCGGCTGTCTTCTGCACTTTAGATAAAAGCGGGAAGGCGGCGGCGAGGGGGGAGGCCACATAATCCTCAAGACTCACGCGCAGACCAGCGGCTTCTAAAGTTTGGGTCAAATCTTTAAGGTGTTGAGTGGAGTAGGTAATAAACATCGCCCGTACCTCTAACTTGTGCCCCTTTAAGCCTTCGGGCCGGCCGGCAATCTTCTTACTGTCTAATTTAAAGGAGATAGGGAAGCGGTGTATCACCTCATTGTTAGAAGCGTCCGGTAAGAGCGCCTGGGCGGCGTCCAGCGCCCGCTCAATATCGAGATCACCAATCTCCATGTCGCCACGGGTAACGGCCGTAGAGCCGTCTATAATGCGCGAGGAGAGGGTAATGCCCGAGAGACCGATGAAGGCTTGCTTGATGCGAATCTTGGTCGCCTTCTCGGCGTCCTTGATGGCCTCGCTAATACACTCGGCCGCTTCTTCACTATGCAGAATATAACCGCGACGTATGCCGCGGGCATTCTTTTTAACCATTGCCAAAACTTGCGGTGTCTGACTACCGCGCTTCCACTCCGCGACCACCACTCGAATGGCCGCCGTGCCGATGTCTAATCCTGTGACGATGTTTCTCATTAGTCTTAATCCAAGTAGCTAAGAGTTTTTTCTCTGCTTGCTCCATCTTACTACCATGATCCATTCCTTTCAAATGTAAAAGACCGTGGATAAAGAGAAAAATGAAGTGTTTTTGGAAATCGGCGTCAAATTGGGGCGCCTCTTTCTTGATGAGTGGTAGGTCCAAGAAGAGTTCGCCAAGATTTTTATCCACTGGGAAGGAGAGGACATTAGTTGGTTTATCTTTACCTCTAAATTGGCGATTGAGTCGGTGAGAGAGGGTGTTGGTACAGAGCACCACACTTAAATCATAACGCTCTCCCAAAACCGCTCGAGCCAAGGGCTCGAGCGGGGAGGTGTCAACTTTAAGTTTACTTAGTCTTTTTAGGGTAATCATTCTTGATCTTGCCCAACTTCCAGAGGCGTTGATATTCAGCGCGCTTCTTAAGCTTCTTGAGGGCGTCTTGCTTCTTCTTCAGAGCAGACTTGGTGCGAGTGTGGAAGCGCTCGTTGCGGACCTTGCGGACCAAGCCTAAGCCCTGCACCCGCTTGGAGAAGCGGCGCAGGAGGCTGGAGTTGGACTCGTTATTGGTTTTGCTTACCTCAATAGTCATCATATGCCCCAAGACTTTAACACGAGCCCAAAATTAGTGCAAGACAGCCTTACTTAAGACTCTTGAAGTACTCGGCCAGGAGGCCAATTTTGACCGTGTCTTGGGAGCGGGTGTCCATGTGGCGGACAATTACCGTCCCTTCCATCGCTTCTTTTTGACCCAAGATTACAGCATAGGGTACGCGTAATTTCTCGGCTTGAGCGAGTTGGGCCCCGAGCGAATCTTTAGCAATTGTTTGCACCAATGGGATCTTAGCCCCGCGCAAGATCTCAATCACCTCAAAGCTCTTCATCTTAGCGTCCGGCGAGAGTTGGATAAAGAAGACTTTCGGCTTCTTGATAATTCTTGGCGTTAATTTCTCATAATCTGGCGACATAACCACCCGGTCCACACCAATGGAGGCGCCTACCGCCGGCACATCCTTCTTGCTACCTAAAGTTTTGGCCAAATAATCGTAACGACCACCACCACCTAGAGCGAGCGGTAAGCCGGTCTGACCTTCAACTGGCAGGCTACTAATCTCAAAGACGGTCCGAGTGTAATAATCCAAGCCGCGCACCAAGGACGGATTAATGCGATACTCAATCTTCATGCTGTCTAAATATTCTAAAACTTCTTTGAAGTGGGCCTTGCAACCACTGCACAAGTAACTAATACTCTCCGGCGCGCCGGCCTTAATCTCCTGGCACTTCTCATTCTTACAATCCAGGACGCGTAGGGGATTGGTCTTGAGGCGCTCGCGACAGTCAGGGCAAATTTCTTTAATATGCTTCTTGTAATAATTGGTGAGCTCGCGGCGCCAATTGCCCCGGCAGTCGTTATCGCCAATGGAGTTGATATCAATTTGCAAATTCTTGAGTCCGGCCTCCTCCAGTGTGGTCTTCATCATCATAATAATCATGGCATCGGCCACGCTCTTCTTGGTCCCCAAGACCTCCAAGCCAAATTGGTGGAATTGACGCTTACGACCGGCCTGCGGATTCTCGTGGCGATAAAACGGCCCGTAATAGTAGAACATCAAGGGCTGGGGTAGCGAGTGCATGCCGTGCTCTAAGTAACTGCGCATCACGCCAGCCGTGCCCTCGGGGCGCATGGCCAAGCGATCGCCACCGCGGGTCTTAAGAGTGTACATCTCCTTCTGGGTCATATCATTCTCCTCACCCACGCCGCGCAAGAAGAGGTCCTCCTTCTCTAAAGTGGGGGTGTCGATAGGTTGGAAGCCATAATAAATGGCAATCTCGGCCGCCTTCTCGGAGAAGCCTTGGTACAAGTAATAATCAGCGCCGATAATATCGTGCATGCCTTTTACACTCTGGAGATTAGCTTCAGCGGGTTTTTTATTTTTTTCAGACATACATTAATTTTAGGATTAATTGGCGACGTGGCCCGGCAAGAGGCCGATCTCAGAGATGGGTAAGAGGCGCAAGAAGACACGGCCCTTAATTAGATCTTCTTCCACTGGGCCCCAGACGCGTGAGTCGAGCGAGGCGGGGCGATTATCACCCATCACGAAGTATTCGTCATTCTTAAGCTTGATACTCTGATAAGGCAGGCTCTGATTGGTAATATAAGGCTCATCAATCTTCACCTCCTCTTTATTCTCTTTAACAATAGTAATACCGAGCGGCGAGAGATTAAGGGTCTCGCCGGGCAGGCCAATAACGCGCTTAATAAAGAACTTGGATGGATCCTTAGGATAGCGGAAGACCACCACCTCGCCGCGGGATGGTCCGCGCAAGTGATAAGAGAATTCATCAATCACCAAGTACTCGCCATTGTGGAAGGTGGGGACCATAGAAGAGCCCGAGACAATGAAGGGTTGGGCCACATAAGCGCGCACCGGCACCACAATGGCCACCGTAATGACCGCAAACTTGATCATTTCCCAAATTGCTTGCTTGGTCTCTTCCGTCATTCCGGCCATAATATCATGTATAATAAAATCTATGAAATATATCTTAATTGGCCTCGGCAACCCTGGAGCGGAGTATGAAAATACTCGTCATAATACCGGCCGGCTGGCGGTGAGCGCCTTTGAAAAGGGGAGTGATCTCGCCAAGAAGGCCCAGATTATTGTGCCCAGCACCTTTATGAACTTGTCTGGCAAGGCGGTGAAGGGGGTGGTGAAGAGCAAGAAGGCCGCCGAGAACCTGGTGGTCTTTAGGGATGACTTGGATTTACCACTTGGACGGGTGAAGATGACCTTCAATCGTGGCACCGGCGGACATAAAGGCGCAGAGTCTATTAAACGCGCGGTGGGGACGGAAGGATTTATTCAAATTAAGATTGGCATCTCGCCCGCAACGCCGAAGGGGAAGATTAAGAAGATTAGTGGTGATGATAAAGTGCAGAAATTAATTCTCTCCGATTTTAAACCGGCCGAGAAGTTGGCGCTAAAAAAAGTATTCAAAAAAATTAACGAAGGGCTAGAAATTTTAATCACCGACGGCCGCGAAGCGGCGATGAACTTCTTAAATACACAATAAAAGAAAAAAGGGACCCCTTGCGTAAGGGGTCCCATAATGGAGCACATTCAACGGAAGACCGGGTCGTCGTAGAGACGCATTTGTCTATCCTGGCGTTGATTTGCCCGCCTCATCTGCCCCCAGCACCGCGGGTTTCTTGCTGGGCTTCTGTTTTTAAGGACCAATTACTTCTTCTATCTTAGCATACCCCCCATTATTTGTCAAGTAAAAAAAGACGGGCGGATTGCAATTGCAATCCGCCCGGGAGTTTGGGGTCGGCAGCGAAGCCTTTGGTTATCGTGAATAACCATCAACTGTCGAACGCCGTCCGATCCCATCAACAAGAGGAATTCCGCTCCGATCTCGGAGGGTGAATGCGGACCCTTGGGCCCATTCGTGTCTCCAGCAAATAAATTGCGGAATTACGCCCTCTTGCTTGTCGCGCCGTCAGCCGGCGTTACGCGATCGTGATGCCCGCGGCGGTTGTTTTCGAATAATTGCCGGCGCCCGTCATCTTCGCGTTTTCGTTCTTCGTCGCACAAAAAATATTTTTCATAAAGTTTGCGGTCGGGGGTCCATGACACACGGCGAAGTCTCCTTCTTGTTGATGTTGGCCAAGTGGACAATTCCACAAGGCTAATTAATTAAAGGAACTGATTCAATCACTATCCTAGCATAAACACAAAATAAAGTCAAGCGTCAAGGGGAGTGGGGGAGGGGATTTGGGCGGGTAAGACCTAAAAAATGGCTCTGTTGAGCCATTTTTTAGGTAATCTATGTAATTAACTTTTTAGCAATTTGTTACAAATTATTTCTTTTCTTCCGCCTTAGCTTCTTCTAAAGTTTTTTTGAACAACAAGGTCATGCGCTGGCTCTTGGGCTCAAAAATGTTGATAGTAAACGGATAAGACTTGCCCAAGATAAGCGAATTGCGCAAGTCGGCATCATCTTTAAACTCCGAGATGTGCACCAAGCCGGCCACACCCTCCTCAATTGAGACCAAGGCGCCGTGCTTGTTGTACTTAATTACTACACCCTCTACTTTATCTCCAGATTTATACTTCTTCTCGGCTTCCATCCACGGGTTGGTCTTAAGGGCCTTCAGCGAGAGTGAGACCTTACCATCCTTCACTTCAATAATCTTGGCCTTAACCTTATCGCCGGCCTTGTAGAGATCACGGGGATTCTCTACCAAAGACCAATCAATCTCCGAGATGTGCACCAAGCCCTCAAGGCCTTCCTCAAGGCGGACAAAGATGCCGAAGTCCACCGCGCCCGTTACCTCGCCCTCTACCACTTCACCTAAAGCGTATTTATCGACAATCTCTCTCTTAGCCTTGGTGTCCCCCGCCTTCTCCGAGAAAATGAGCTTACCCTCCTTCGGATCAGCGGTAATAATCGAGACGGTAATAGTCTGGCCGACAAGCTTGTCTAACTCCCCCATGATCTTATCTTTATCGCCGTCACCAATGCGCGGGTAATGCTCGGCCGAGAGTTGCGAGGCCGGGAGGAAGCCCATCATCCCTTGCCACTCCATAATTAAGCCGCCCTTGTTGGCCTCCTTAACCGGCAGGTCGAAGGTAAGCTTATTCTTCATCGCCTTGTCGGCCTCGTGCCAGACAATGGCTTGCTTGGCCTCCTTAAGTGAGAGTTCAATGTAACCGCGCTCGCCCTCACTCATAACTACTTTGGCGGTAACGATGTCGCCTAAATTGATCTTCTTAATAATATCGCGAGCGTTTAAATATTCACGGCCAAAGATAATGCCGGTGCCAAAGGGTGGCAGGTCAATAAATAAAGTAAGTTTACCCTTACCAATAACCGAGCCCTCGACTAAAGCGCCCACTTCCGGTCGGGCGGCAGTAGTCTTCAACACTTCATCCATTGGCTTCTTAGGGCCGGTGTCTACTACCACCTCCTTCTTTTCTTTCTTCTCGCGAGTAGCCTTAGCTGGCTTCTCTGCTACTTCTACCTCATTTTCAGCGGCGTCTTTATTGCCACCCATTAAATTACTTAAAATTCCCATAATTATTACTTTTTCTTGAACATTACCCTTGCGGGTCTGGTGCTGGTGTTTAACTTTTCCAACCCCCAGAATTACTAATACCCCGCACTATATCAGCCTTCCTCGCATTTGACAACCCGCCCCAATTTTGGTTGGGTGAGGGAGGGAATGAAGCAAAAACACCTCGGAAAGGAGGGTTATCATGGAACTCAAGGAATTTTTTGCGAAGGTGGAGGAGACTTGGCCGTTTGATGAAGAGAATTATCCGGCTTTGAAGGGGTTGGATGAAGAAGGGAGAAGGCTCTACATCCTAAATCACATCAACCTTCATGTGGGTAAGTCGAATGGTGTCATCAGTGACTTTTTGGAATGGTGTGGTCACGGGAGAGACATGAATAATCACCACACCTTACGTCTTATCCATCAAATTCACGAGGTGGTACGGAAACAGATGATCAACTTCGCGAGGATGGCGGCAGTGCTTGGGTACACGCCGGAGCAGTTCAAAAAAGATTTTGAAGCAGAGATTATGCGGGAGAACGTGTATAAAAGAGCTCGTTCTTTATCTGAATCAATGGCAAGTCCCTTCCCCCCGACGGACGATGATATTCCTTTTTGATCAAGATGATAGCGAATAGTTACCCCGGCGCGCAGAGCGCGCCGGGGCTTTCTTTTTGGGCTCAAAACTGCTAAAATGGGTGAGTAATGATCATCACCTACCACGGGGCAGGGATGGTTAAGCTCCAGGTGGGCGAGACCATTGTGGCCGTTAATCCTATTGGTAAAGACTCGGGCACTAAGGTGTCCCGTTTTGGTGCTGACTTGGCCCTCGTCTCCATCCCCGACCCTCGCTACAACGGTGTCGAGAATTTAAGTTATGGCGAGCGCGAGCCGTTTGTTATTAGTGGCCCGGGTGAGTATGAGGTCTCGGGCACCTTCGTCCGCAGCGTCTCCTCCACTGGTCCGAATGGTCTCATTAATACCATCTACACTTTAACGCTCGATAACTTGAATGTTTGTCACCTCGGCGCCTTGGCCAGTGCCGATTTATCTGAGGCGGCGATTGAATCAATTGGCGTCGTCGATATTCTCTTTGTCCCCATTGGTGGCGCCGGCACTTTAGACGCCAAATTGGCCGAGAAGGTCTCCAATATGATCGCGCCTAAAATGATTATCCCGGTGGAGTGGGAGAGTGAGGCCGAGCTCAAAAACTTTTTGAAGGAGGCGGGGGAGAGCAATCCCGAGCGAGCGGATAAACTAACTCTCAAGCGCAAAGATCTTGAAGGCAAGGAGAGCGCCGTGATGGTTATTAATCAATCCTAAATTTTATGCCGTACCTCTCCCCTTACATTGAGACTCTTCGCCACAAGCCTGAAGCTTTAAAGCAGAAGGTGTCCTTCTTGCTGGCGCTCGCGATCACCTTTATTATCTTCTTTGTCTGGTTGTCGGCTTGGCAGACGGGGAGTGTGGCGGTTGAGCGAGAGACCACTGGTCCAGTGGTCTCGGCCGGCTCGGCCTTGGAGCGGGAGTGGACGCGAGTTAAACTGGGCGCCAGTTCCCTTTTTAATTTATTTGAGCGGCGAGTGATTGTGAAATAATTTATATGGCTAAAAAGAGCGATGATAATTTAAATAAGATCCCAGAGCGCCCGGAGGGCGCTGGTGTGGTGTCGCGCGATATTGTCACCGAGATGCGTGAGTCTTACTTGGACTACGCCATGAGCGTGATTGTGGCC
>JAGORB010000033.1 GCA_018063065.1 Minisyncoccota bacterium | reverse complement strand
GTCGGCGCGGGAGTTTTGCTCGCGAGGAATGTGTTTAAAAGTAATTTTTTTGAAGGTCTCCACCCGCATATTCCAAATCTGCATAAAAAGCTTTTGCAACCTCTCCTCCTTCACCTGATACTCGCCGATAAGTTGTTTAATAATGAGCTCACTATCCATCCGCACCTCAATCTCATAATTCTTAATCTTATCTTTACCCAGCGTCTTTTTAGCCATATCTAAGCCAAGCAACAGGCCATGATACTCGGCCTCGTTGTTGGGCATGGTGCCCAAGGCCTTACTCGCCTCTTGCAAGATGTTGCCCGCCTCATCGGCTAGCACCGCTCCGGCCCCGGCCACCCCCGGATTACCCCTTGAGCCCCCATCCGTATTTAAAATATATTTCATTAAACTTAGTTTACTCGGCTTTTTTAATATCTACCAGCCGTAAACGCAGCTCGGGGAAGCGGCGGAAGTAAGATTTTTCTACCGAGGCCAAGAAGCTTACTTTATCTCCCGGCACAAATACCATGTCTTTATTGAAGAAGAAGCCAATCGCCGGGATGCTCTTACCCACTGTGTTTTTAAATTTAAGCTCCAAGTGCAAACCACCATTGCCAAACATTTTAGATTCACTCACTAGTAAATCTTTAAATAAAAACAACGGCTTCTCATTCTCAATACCAAAGGGGCCAAACTGCCGGATAAAGTTGTAAGTCTCGTTGGTTACTTCATCTATATTAAGTTCCCCATCATAAACAATTTCTCGTTCGACACTCGCCTTCTCGGCATCTACAAACGCTTTATTTAATCTATCGCTTAACTCGCCCTCCTTGCCAAGCGGGAGCGAGAAGCCGCCCGCCATCACATGCCCACCAAAGTCGGCAAAGAACCCCGGCTTAACTGCCTTCATCAACTCCACCATATTAATGGTACCGTCCGAGCGACACGAGCCCTTCACCTCGCCCACGCCATTTACTCCCCAGACGAAGACGGGCTTATGATACTTCTCCACCAATCTTGAAGCAGTGAGGCCCAGCACTCCAAGCGAGAAGTCCTCTCGCCCCACCACCAACACCGCGTCTTTAAAGTCTTCCGGCACACCCAACAAGTCTTCCGCTTGTTTTAAAATGACATCTACCGAGCTGCGGCGCTCTACATTGCGAGATTCTAAAATAGTGGCAATGGCATCGGCCTTGGTAGGATCCTCGCTCATTAAGAGCTCGTATGCCTCCGAGGCATGACTCATACGCGAGGCCGAGTTAATGCGTGGCCCGAGTGAGAAGCCGATGTCATCCTCGGTAATATATCTAGGGTCAAGTTTAAGCACTCGACATAGTGCCAAGAGCCCGGGGCGACGCGTCTTCTGCAACACCATCAGGCCGAAGTGGGCCAGCGTCTTGTTCTCCCCCGTAATCGGCACCATGTCAGAGACAGTGGCCAGCGCCACCAAGTCGAGGAGCCACTTCTCGCGGCCGTCATTTATATTTTCAAACTTCCCCTTCTGCAATAAAGCTTGAGCCAATTTATAAGCCACACCAGTGCCGCATAAACTTTTATACGGGTAATTACAATCCGTTCGTTTAGGATCCACTATCGCTAGTGCCTGAGGTAACTTTTCTGGTGCCAGGTGATGATCAGTAATAATTACCTCCATGCCTAAATCATTGGCCAGCGCCACCTCCTCATCATCGGTAATGCCGCAGTCAACCGTAATTAAAAGTTTAACTTTTTGCTCCGCAAATTTTTTAATAGCTTCATTAGATAAACCAAAGGCCTCATTGTGCCGATCGGGAATATAAATAGAGTAATCCACCCCGCCTTTGGCGGGGTCAACCCCACCAATCCAATTGAAGATGGTAGAGAGCAAGGCCGTGGCTGGCACGCCATCGGCGTCGTAGTCGCCGAAGATCATGATCTTCTCCTTCTTTTTAATCGCCGTTAAAATCCGCGCCACCGCCTTATCCATGTCCTTAAGTAAAAAAGGATCGTGGACCTCGGTGTCATAGTTAGGCGAGACCATCAACTCCGCCACCAACCGCTTTTCCTCCCGCTCTCGCCAATTCATAAAATTAGGTTAAGATTATAGCATGAATACGGACTGTCTATTTTGTAAGATTGTAGCCGGGGAGATACCGAGTTATAAGATTTTTGAGGATGCCGACTTTATTGGCATTGTAGATATCCAGCCCGTTAACCTCGGTCACGCTCTTCTTATCCCTAAAAAGCACGTCATCAATCTCTTAGACATGCCAGCTGACCTCCTCGCTAAACTTGGTACTCATTTACAAACTTTAAGTCAGGCGGTTAAAGAAGTAGTACAGGCCGACGGCGTGAATGTGATTATGAATAACGAGCGTGCCGCCGGGCAACTTATCTTCCACCAACACAGCCACATTATCCCTCGCTTTACCAACGACGGCCTTGAGCCCTGGCACAATAAAGTTAAACCAACCCCGGAAGAACTGGAGGCGACTCGACAAAAATTATCTGACAATTTAAACTAAAATAGTGCTGGGGAATGTTTCCCCGGCCCAGGATGCAAGGTGGTCCACCGATTTCGCTAACGGTGGGCCACTTTTTATTTTAAAGCTTCAATGCCGGGTAAAGTGCCAGTGGCGAGGAATTGGAGCATGGCTCCGCCACCCGTGGAGACGAAGCTAAATTGAGGAATTAAGCTAGGTGGGATAGCGGCAATAGTATCGCCGCCACCAATAATACTCTCGGCCTCACTCTCGGCAATTATTTCGGCCAAGTCGAGAGTGCCTTGGGCGTAGCCGGCATCGTACATGCCCATCGGTCCGGCCCAGATTATTCTTTTACTATTCTTAACCAACTCTTTAATCTCATCAGTAATAATTACATCGAAAATCTTCTCACCATCACGAACAAATTCTTTAGACATCACAATCTGTG
>JAGORB010000032.1 GCA_018063065.1 Minisyncoccota bacterium | reverse complement strand
TCTGCTCACCAGTTATGACCGTTAATCATCATCAGGGTCGCATCCGTTTAATCGCCATTGTCTTAGTTGCCATTACCCTCATCTTCTTTGGGAAGCTTTTTTATCTACAAATTGTGAGAGGCGAGAGCTTGGGCGAGCAGGCTGATCGCCAATATCTTAAGCCAGTCGGCAAGCCCTTCGATCGTGGGACCATCTTCTTTACCAATAAAGACGGCAGCCTTTTCTCGGCCGCGACCGTAAAGAACGGTTTCAGAGTTAGTATTAATCCGGAGCAAATTGAGGACGCCGAGGCTGCTTACAATGATTTAAAGCAAGTTCTACCACTCGATCGAGAAGCTTTTATTTATAAGGCCAATAAACCGGGTGATCAAGATGAAGAGATTGCCAGTCGCTTGTCGGAGGAGGTGGCGCAACAAATTAAAAATTTAGGGGTCGTGGGTGTCTTCGTAATTAAAGAGAAGTGGCGCTTTTATCCGGGAGAAGATTTGGCGGCACACGCGCTCGGCTTCATGGCTTATCGCGGGGATGATTATGTGGGTCGTTACGGCTTGGAGCAGAAGTATGATGAAGTCTTGTCGCGCAGTGAGGAGCCGTCCTTCAGCCAATTCTTCGCTCAACTGTTTTTAGGTATTGGCGGCGACTTATTTAATCAAGATCCCGAGAGCGAGGGCGATGTCGTCTTAACTTTAGAACCGACGGTGCAGAACTTTGTCGAGGCAGAATTGGAAAAATTGGCGCAAGTTTATCAACCGGAGTCGGCCGGCGCGATTGTGATGAATCCAGTCACCGGCGAGCTCACGGCCATGGCGGCCTGGCCCAGCTTTAATCCGGGTGAGAAGCAGGGTGATATTAATTTATTAACTAATCCGTTGGTAGAACGAGTGTTTGAGATGGGCTCAATTGTGAAGCCGCTGACCATGGCCGCGGCCTTGGATGCTAAAGTGGTCACGCCCGAGACCACTTACAATGACCAAGGCTCAATTAAGATTGGCATTGCCACTATCCGCAACTTCGACGGTGAGGCACGCGGGGTGGTCAATATGCAGAAGGTCTTGAATGATTCTTTGAATACTGGCGCCGTCTTCGCCATGCAACAACTGGGCCGCGAGCGCTTCCGTCGGTACATGCTGGCCTACGGCATTGGCGAGAAGACGGGAGTAGAGTTGCCGGGTGAGGTGGCCGGTCTCGTTAATAACTTCCGCTCCACGCGCGAGGTGGAGTTTGCCACTGCCTCCTTCGGACAAGGCTTCGCCCTCTCACCCTTGGCTACCACGAGAGCGCTCTCGGTGCTCGCCAATGGTGGCACCTTGCCACCGCCTCATGTGGTGAAGGAGGTGAAGTATGTAAATGGCGATAATGATAAAACTACTAACCCTGTTGGCCGTCGCGTCATCAGTACTGCCGCCAGCGAGGATATTACGCGGATGTTGGTGAAGGTGGTGGACGAGGCCTTGCGTGGCGGCACGGTTAAATTGCCTCATTACAGGGTGGCCGCCAAGACCGGTACAGCCCAGATTGCCAATCCGGGGGGCGGGGGGTATTATACCGACCAATACTTGCACTCCTTCTTCGGCTACTTCCCGGCGTATGAGCCCAAGTTTATTGTCTTCTTTTATATCGTGAAGCCGCAAGGCGTGCGTTACGCCTCCGAGACTTTAACCACCCCCTTCATAGATACCACCAAGTTCTTGATCAATTATTACGACATCCCACCGGATCGCTAACTATGATAAAAACTCTCGCTAAAAAAATAATTACTCCCGGCCTGTGGTTCTTGGCTAAGCTGATTGTGAAGAAGTATCAGCCCAAGATTGTGGGCGTGACCGGCAGTGTGGGTAAGACCGGCACTAAGGATGCTATTGCTTTGGTGCTCGCGAGTAATCATAACATCAGAGCCAGTGCCAAGAGTTACAACAGCGAGGTGGGCATCCCTTTAACTATTATCGGCGCCAAGAGTCCGTGGACCAATCCGCTGGGTTGGCTTAAAGTTTTTTACCAAGCTTTTAAAGTTTTATTAACCAAGCAAGATTATCCGGCCTGGTTGGTCTTGGAGGTGGGGGCCGACCGGCCCGGCGATATTAAGAAGGTGGCCAGCCAGCTTAAATTTGATATCGCCGTTTTAACCAAGTTGCCGGACTTGCCGGTGCATGTGGAATTCTTCCCCAACACCGAGGCGGTGGTGGAGGAGAAGTTGGCGCTCGCCAAGGCGGTGAGTGAGACCGGGATAATTATCTTGAATGCCGATGATGAGAAGCAGTTGGCGCATCGTCAGGAGTTGGTGGGCAAGGTCATCACTTATGGCTTGAGTGAGAGCGATGTCCATGGGGGCAATATTAATTTAAATTATGAGGGCGAGGGAGAGGGGCGCAAGCTCTTGGGCCTAACCTTTAAATTAGAATACGAGAGCAGTAGCTTGCCGGTGCGCTTGGCCGGCTTGGTGGGCAAGCATCAAGTGTATCCGGTGTTGGCCGCCGCCGCCGTGGCCTTGCAGTCGGGGGTTAATTTAATTCAAGTGGGGGAGGCCCTCTCGCGCTTGGAGAGTCCGCCGGGGCGCTTACGATTATTGCCGGGGATTAAGAAGACTTTAATTCTAGATGATACTTATAATGCCTCGCCGGCGGCCTTAAGCGCTGGGCTTGCCGCCGTGCGGGAGATTGAGGTCTTGGGTCGCAAGTGGGTGGTGATTGGCGATATGTTGGAGTTGGGCGATCACACTATTGAGGCGCATAAAGAGGCTGGCCGCGAGGCCAGCCAGGTGGCGGAGACCATTTTAACTGTTGGTATACGGAGTCGCTTTGTGGCCGAGGGGGCCAAGGAGAAGGGCTTCTCGCTTAAGAAGATTCACCACTTCCATGATGCGGCGGAAGTGGGGATTTATTTACAAAAGAATATTAAAGCCGGTGATTTAATTTATTTAAAAG
>JAGORB010000022.1 GCA_018063065.1 Minisyncoccota bacterium | reverse complement strand
AAGAAGGCGGGGGCGATAGACCCGAAGGTGTTGAAAATTAAATCAATGGCCGGATTGTAGTATCCGCCCACTCCAGTATTGGGGAAGATGACCACCGCCATAAACTCCACAATCTCATTGAGCACGCCCAGGCCCATACCGGCAGCAATAATTAAGGGGTATACCACCTTCCAATTAGTTTGAGAATTTAAATAAGGCTTAAGTAAGTGATATACCACCAAGGTGGCAACAGCGAAGCCAAAGAAGTGCACCACTTGATCAAATTTTAAAATATACGCATCCCCCGAGCCGATAATGGGGATTAAGTGCAAGCTGTATAAAACACCGTCACCCACCTTAAGTCCCCCACCGGCCATGTGCAACAGGCCCCAAATGGAGAGTCCCCACAAGATAACCGAGTCAAACTTGGCTCGGTGCCAAGTAGCGAGGACTAAAATAAAGAAGAAGACCAGCACCGCGACATACCAAACAAATTCATAATTACCCGACAATAAATAATAAGCGCCAAAGCCGAGCACATAAGCGAGGTTAAAGATTATCAAGAACCACTTCTGAGCCGTTGAGATCATAAAGCCAGTATAACAAAGAGTTAAGATTTCTTCTTAGGTAAAATTTGGTGGTGATCGGGGCCCAGGGAAGCGGGGAAATTGCGATCGTCTAAATTAAAGAAGGTTAAATGTTGGGGCTTGATCTTAAAGATTACCGGATCATTTAAGACCTCTAGTTTAGATTGCATACGCTTAAGTTTATTAACTGGCCAGTCATGCACTCTATCTTTACCAACCACGCGACCTAACTTTTTAAGCATCGTTGTATATGGCCCTCCCGTTACCAAACTAACCGGCCCACGCGCCTGAACGGAGATATGCTTGGGGCCGGCGCCCACCACCAAGGCCGCTTGTTGCTTGGCGAGGATATTGAAGTACTTGTCGGTATTGCGCTTGGTAGCAAAGTAGAAGTTGAAGTCATTGTCTAAGAAGTAATACATCGCCGCCGCGAAGGGTAGACCCCGATAAGCGGTGGCCACCACCGCCACCTGATTATTGTTTAAAAACTCTCTTACCTCATCTTTAATACTCATGATTCTATTATAATATTTTAAATCTTCTTCCACATTCTTAGGTTATCGACCTCGAAGCCCCTCTTCTTATAATAATCCACTGCCTCGGTATTTTTACTCTTCACGTGCAATTGGCAAATCTCAATCCCTTGCTCTCTAAACCACTCAAACAGCGACTCTATCATGATCTTACCCATTCCTTGATGACGATATTTCTCGGTCACTATTACCGAGTCAAGATGTCCCACCTGGCCGTCCTTGTATCCTGACGGCAAATTTTCTACCGAGCCGGTAATGTAGCCCACATACTCATCGCCCTCCTTGGCCCACATAAAATAACCACCTTCAAAATAAGACAGGAACTCCTTCTTATATTCCTCGTCAGATATTTCATCAGCCGGGACTCTAACATACTGATCTCCCACCCCCAACTTATCGTAGTAAGTATTAAACTCCTTCTCTAATCTCAAGAAGGTCTGGAAATCTGTTTCATTATTTTCTACCTTATCCAATTCCATACCCAGACTCTAACAAACCGGACTCAAAAAGTCATTTTTAGACATATTTTAGTTTTTTAAATATTTCTTTAAGTTGAATCTTTAGTTCAGCTTTTCCCTTACCTCCTTTTAAATAAATCTCCCGACGCTTAGCGTCTAGTTCTTCTTTATAAGCTTCGTAGTAAACCAATTTTAAAGGCCGACGATACTTTGTCGCTTTTACGTAACCATCATTATGTTTTTTAACTCTAACTTTCAAATCTGGAGAATAACCAGTATAAAGTTTCTTGTCTTTTTCACTAAATAAAATATAGACGTAAAACATTTATCTTTGGGTGGTCCGCCAGGCGGACCTTACCCTCGCTTAGCGAGGGTGTCTATCGGGATTTGAACCCGAACTAAGGGTTCCACAAACCCTTGTGCTAACCATTACACTATAGACACCATACAATATTCTTACTCGTACGTGGGCGACTCCTCCTTCACCCCGGCGCTAAAATTAGCATAGCGCGCGAAGGCGTACAACACCGAGGACAAGCGATTGAGGAATTGCCGCGTATGCTCACCGATCACTCGCTTGCCCTCCGTCCCGTCGGAGACTAAAGCCATCTCCTCTACTACCGTTACCACTCGCCGCTCGGCGCGCCTCGCGATAGTCCGAGCGAAGTCGAAGGTCGCCCCGAGCTCCGTGCCCCCCGAGACGAAGAAGCTCTTGATCGGCGGCATCTCCGCCTCAATACTATCAATTATCTGCTCGGCTCGTTTAACCTTGGCCTCGGGCACTGTCTTATCGGCACCGGCCATCTCGGCTTGGACAATGAAGAGGGTGTGTTGGATCTCATGCACCAACTTCTCCACCGGCTCATTTAAGCTCTTTACCACCAAGCCCTGCTCGCCGGCTCGCACTTTAGCAAAGCCAAGGAAGGAGTTGATCTCATCCAAGTTACCAAGCGCCTCGGCCACAGCCGAGCTCTTAGAAATACGCTTCTGATCGCAGCCGAAGAGCTTGGTGGTACCGCCGTCGCCTTTACGAGTGTAGAGCATAGCGCCACTTTATCATAAAAAAGGCAAAAATAAAGCGCGGCGCTCTCGAAGTGAGAACGACGCGCTTTGACTTAAAGGAGTTGGGCATTGCGGACCATAACAAATCCCGGTAAATCTGGCTGGTGAGGAGGCTTAACCTTTTTCTTCAGCTCTTTAGGTTCAGGAAATGAAATTTCACACAAACCTCGCTCGCGCCGGAATTGATTCATCCAGAAATGGTCCCTCTCAGAACCCGTACGAGCCGCCCGGATTATTACCGGAACTCCATCAACAAACAGAGAGTCGGCCGGCGTATCTTGAAAGTTGCGCCAGCGAACATTATTCCCCGCCTGTTCGAGACTCACCGCTCGAGTGGATTCAAAACGTAAAATCTTACCCGTTAATACCGTAAAGGTATAGACCGAGTAGAACAACGGCTTTTGTCCCTTCTTCCATAACATGGGAACACTCCCTAGTTTATGACTCTAATTTTTTCCTTGCCGATCTTCACATAACCAACAAGGTCATTTTTACTCTCATCAGCTAAAGTATTGGCCTTCTCGAAAGAATAGCCAGACTCCATAGCCAAACGAATAAACTCCACTCGGTTTACATCTCTCCCGAGAGGAGACGGGGATTTATGCTTCTTAAACCAATTGAACATGCCCGAGCTCCTTGGTTCTTGGTTGGAAAAGTACTCTTTCTTACATTATACACAAAAGTATTAAAAAGTCAACTGTGCCCCGTATCGAGCCAGACTTCGAACTTTGGACGAGATACTGGCTAAGGTTATTGGACACTTTGAGTCTAACTCAGGAGTTGATTTTAGGCAAAAATAAAGAGCCCCCACCAAATAGCAGGGGCCCAGGTTTTCAAGAGAGACAAGCTCTCAAGAATTCAAGGTTCTAGTTGTAATTTCTAGCAGATGAAATACCTAGGTTGTAGTGGTATAAACCATCCGTGTGAAATTGGCGACTATCTCGTCCACTGACAATATCGAGGCCCCTGAAATTGAAACCAGGGGAACCGACCCAGACCCGACAACTGACCGAATCAAGATCGGAACAACGGATGTACACGTTTTCGAACAAATGCTCGCCATTGGCGAGATAGTGTCCGATGATGGTGTAAACCATGATCCGTGCAGTTGGCGTCTGCTCTCCTTTGTCGAGAAGTGCCTGTTGCTCATCCCAGTTCTTCTTGTGCAGCGAGTCGGCGACTGGTGTTTTCCGGACCAGCCACCAACCAACCACGCCCTTATTCGCGGCGAACGCTTGGTTGTTATACCAGGCATCGCTATCATGGTTACGAAAAAGATTGGAATTTAATTGGCTCCGGACGTCGATAATGGATAGTAGGAACACAGCGATGAGGATGTGTGTGTCTTTGCAGGACTTCAACACTTCCTCACTGAACGGAATTTCAGCCAAGTAAGCAAGTTGTTGCTCAGACGGGTTAACGCCGTAGTACTTAATCGCTTCCTCGATGCCGAAGAAGTTCTTGCCCATAATCTCACGAGCAAGTTTGTGGGTTGCTGGAGGGTCAAATGTAGACACCTCCTTTTCAACGGGCAAAGTCTTTCCCATGGGAAGTGTCCTTTCCTAGGATTTGCTCTATTTCCCAATGAAACGAGCGCCCTTGGTACCAATGGTCGATACAGAAAGCGCTCGTCTCATTAAGAATTTATGAAAGGGCTGGCTGTTTTGGATACTACAACTTCTGATGACTTTGTCAACGACGGAAAAATATGCCTTTTGGACAGATTTTTCAGTCTTGACACATAGTGCGCGAGAGAGGACTTGAACCTCCACGCCCGAAAGGGCACAACCACCTCAAGGCTGCGTGTCTGCCAATTTCACCACTCGCGCAATGTCAAACTGTCTTGCCAGTAACCATAGCAAATATTTTATCAACTTTCAATTTTTTTCTCCTTAAAGAGATAGCCCCCTTTTTATGGTACATCGTTTTTAAAACAAGGGTTGATTCCTTTTTAGCATATTTAAGTTGGTAACAACTTTTTCCTTTAGACTTGGTAATGTGACCCTTAACTTCCAGACGCTTTGCCAATTCAGATCTGATCCAATTAATAAAATTAAGACTCGCGGAAGCAAAGCCTAGATAAAACATGAAGCTAGACCGCCACCTTTTATCCCAATAAGAATACACATATCCATCACCATCAAAACAACCCCGCAAAAAATCAAAGAAATACTCATCCGGGACCTTAACAGATTTTATAGTTTTTGATTTGGCATTAGTTATACCTACCCCTTGCAAAAACCCATGAAAATACACATCACTAAACTGACACCTAAAAGAAACTCCTCCCGACCCAGAATGATGTCTAGCTATAGGATTACTTATTTTTAAAGCTAGATTAAAATTTTCCAATTGATCTTTATCTTTTGAGACCAAGACTATGTGCCTTCCATCTTTAGAGACATAACCGTCTGTTGCTAAAAGGCCTAAAGCATAGGCAAAGTTAGACGACCACTTAACATCCACTTTATTTTTAGGCTTACTCCCCCTCTTCATGTAAGGCTATTATACCTCAAATATAAACATATACCAATAAATTTTATAAGAAAATTAAAGATTTTATTCTGCTTTCATCTCTTCAACCTCCACCTCTTCTACGGGGTCACCTTCTTGGACGGTGTCGCTAGTCGCGGCGAAGCCGCGGAGACCCTTCATCTTCTTTCTAATTTCTTTAGCCGCCTTCTCGCGGATATAGTAGAGCTTGGCGCGGCGGACGCGAGAGCGCTTGGTAATCTCAATCTTATCAATATTAGGCGAGTAGAGCGGGAAGATCTTCTCCATCCCCACACCACTAGCCACCTTACGCACGGTAAAGGTAGCCCCGGCCTCAGAGCCGTGCTTGCGAGCAATTACCAGTCCTTCAAAGACCTGGAGACGGACCTTGCCCTTCTCCATAATCTTCTGGTGTACGCGGACGGTATCACCGGGCCGGAGATCCAAGTTCTGACGCTTGGTCATATCTACCGGCGAGATTTTGTAAGCCAATTTAGTAGCCATATAACGACGCCAAGTCTAGCATTTAAAATTAAAGAGGGCAAGAGCCGCCTCCATATCCGCGGGCGGCTGGGCCGTAAATTCCTTCTCTTCCCCCTTGGGCAAGGTTAGCTTAAGCCGGTAGGCGTGCAAGGCTTGGCGAGCGAGGCCGGCAAGTTGAATGTCTCCAGTGCCATAAAGATTGTCTCCTATAATCGGATGTTGTAAGGCCTTAAAGTGAGCGCGGAGCTGGTGCGTCCGGCCGGTAATTAGCTCCGCTTCTACTAGAGCGTAATTCTCGTGCTCGGCCAAGACCTTATAATTGGTTACCGCTTCTCGCAACTCGCCATAAGCCTTCTTACTGGCCACTCGTACCCGCGGATCCTTAAGCGAGCGACCAATTGGTAAGTCTATTACTCCCTCGCTCCCCACTCCGGCCTTAAAAGTACCGGCTAAAATAGCCAAATAAAACTTCTGCACCTTCCGCTCTTTAAACTGTTGTTTTAAAAATTCATAACTCGCTGGAGTCTTAGCTATTACCATTACCCCACTGGTATCTTTATCGAGACGATGCACGAGGCCGGGTCGAGATGGATCCCCCACTTCTTTAATATTAGGGTAATTAGCGAGTAGCCAATCGGTTAAAAAGGGTCCAGGCGAGAAGTCATCTGGGTGCACGCTTAAACCAGCCGGCTTATTAATAACCACTATGTCATTATCTTCATAAATTACTTCCGGGTCGCGCATATTGATAAACTAACACAATTATCGTAATGTATGGTAACGCGCGCTTAGCTCAGTTGGTAGAGCAACCCGTTTACACCGGGAAGGTCGGGGGTTCAAGTCCCTCAGCGCGCACCACACCCCTTGTAGTTCAATGGATAGAACTCCGGACTTCTAAGCCGGCTATGTAGGTTCGATTCCTACCGAGGGGACAAATAAAAAAACGGGTCGGAGTAAAACTCTGACCCGCCCGCACAAAAAATCAGTCAAAACCCTGAAGACAAGCGAGGGGCCTAAATCCCCTATCTTCATCTTCTCGACGGGCCAACTCCTCAAACCACGCCGGATTACTAACACGGAGTTCCCTAAGACGATCTTCGAGATCGGGAATCAGGATTTTCAGAAACGCAAAATGCGTATCATCCTTAAATGGGTTTACTACTGCGACAACGGATGCCTCAGGCAAAATAATCACCTCCCTTCTTTTTTAGAAACACTATCTAACTTCTACCACACCGTAGGCTACTTAGTAAACAAGTGCTTGAAGACCGGGATGAAGGAGACAAAGATTATTAAAAAGATAATTGGCCAGAGGTATTGATCCACATTAGGGATGATGGAGCCCAGTAAGTAACCACCCCAGGTAAGGCCACCGCCCCAGAGGATGCCGCCAACGATGTTGTAAGTTAAAAAAGTTTTATATTCCATCTGCCCTACTCCCGCCAAGATAGGCGCGAAGGTGCGGATCACTGGGATGAAGCGCGCCAATATTAAAGTCTTTTTACCGTGGACTTGGTAGAAGGTGCGTGTTTTCTCCACATGCTTTTTATGGAAGAAGAGTGAATCCTCACGAGTAAAGATCCTCGGCCCCACCTTCTTGCCAAACCAGTAACCCACACTGTCGCCCACAATCGCCGCCGCCATCGCCCCAATACTTAACCACCAAATATTTAATAAGCCTTGCGAGGCCAAGAAGCCGGCGGTAAAAAGTAAGGAATCTCCCGGCAAGAAGAAGCCGAAAAATAATCCCGACTCAGCGAAGATAATGGCTAACACTCCGATCAAGCCGAGAGTGCTCACAATCGCCATTGGGTCAGTGAGGGTGGTGAGGAATGTTTCAAGCATGATAATTCTTCCGCTCCAGATAATTACGCAAGATAATGGCCGCCGCCCGCGCATGTGAGAGCTCGTCCTTAATCTCGTCGCGCGCCACTTCTTGGCTGGTCATCCACTCCGGCTCCAAGGTAACAGTGAGATGGAATTCTTGCGTCAGAGTGTCTTTAAGCCTATTAATCCCGGCCATGACTGGATTATTCTTCCCCTCAAAGTTAAGTGACTCGCCCATAATTATCTCCTCCACCGCCTCTTGCTTGGCAATGTCGGCAATGAGTTCCGGTAAGCGACTGTCATTCTTAACTACTTTAAGCGGGAAGGCGAAGCGACCCGTCCCATCCGAGATGGCGAGCCCCACCTCGCGCGTGCCGTAATCAATACCTAAGTAACGCATTCTCCAATAATAACATTATGAATTGCCTTTTAGCGACCGTTTGCTAGGATTAGAGCTGTATGGCAGACACTCAATTAATTAGCTTCTTAAACGAGAATTGGTCCATCTTTGTACTTATGGCTCTATGGTCCTTACCGTGGAAGGGCTTCGCCTTATGGTATGCCGCCAAGCGCGGCCAGATGTGGTGGTTTATCTTAATGCTCCTCGTCAACAGCGTGGGCATTCTAGAAATCATTTACCTCTTCTTTGTGGTCAAGGTGGGCCAGAAGAAGAAGGTGAGTTTGGAATAATTAAATAAATAAGGAGGAGTGGCCGAGCTTGCCCCGCCATGGCGGGGTGAAGTTTAAGGCAAAAGATTATGTATTGTGTTTATATCCTACAAAGTGAGAAAAATCTCAAATATTACACTGGGTCAACCAAAGACTTAGACCGAAGATTAAACGAGCACAACAAAGGAAAAGGTGGTTATTTTACCAACTTATACAAACCGTGGAAATTAGTGTACAGAAAAGATTTTGAAAATTCTGCCGAAGCTAGACTTGAGGAAAAGAAGATAAAAAGTTATAAAGGTGGTAACGCGTTTAAGCGTTTAATAGAAAACTAGGAGGAGTGGCCGAGTGGTTTAAGGCAACGGTCTTGAAAACCGTCATACCTTAATTGGTATCGTGAGTTCGAATCTCACCTCCTCCGCCGCATATTGACGCATAATATTTTATATAGTAGTTTTCAGGCAGATAAACCAAGGGAGAAGTTAAATGGAAATAAGAAAGGGAGAGACCCGCATAGTGGTTCTGTTACCACTTTTAGGTCTCGCGATTAAATTCCCAAAGATTCATCCTTTTAAGGCTTACCGGCTCTTTATAAGACTCATGGGAAGAGAAAATAGATGGGAGATGCTCAAGAAATACTGGCAATTCTCACCGAAGGCAATTGGTAGTTTTAAGTATTTTTTGTTAAATGGCCCTAGGGCCAATTGGCAAGAATTTACTTTTTACCGCAGGGCCAAGAATCCATTCCTCAATCCTACCTATTTCTCTCTTTTTGGGATCTTTAATGTTCAGCCCATTGGTCAACCATGCCAGATGATTGATGTTGATATCTGGTGTCAGTTATATGAACTGACGAACGGCAAGGTATTTAAAGATAGCCACTGTTTCGCCAATCCCAGAAATTTCTGCCACCACAAAGGAAGGTTAAGGATAATTGACTATGGTAGCGACGGCGCTCAAGAAGTGATCCTAGAATACGGAGAAAAGATTTATCAATCGTTTGATTTTTCTTATATCCACCCATATCGTCGAGACAAAGGATCGTAAAAGCAGTTGGCAACGCCAACTGCTTTTCTTTTTGCTATAATTAATTTAATGGAAAATACTTCGCTCCCCCCTATTCGTTGGCAGGCGCTCGAGTACGAGCGCCGCGAGCGCAGCTCTGACTGGTTCTGGGGCTTGGGCCTACTTATGATCGTGGGCAGTATCCTCTCTTTAATCTTCGGCAACTTCTTGCTCGCCATCATCATCCTCTTGGGCGGCGGGATCTTGTTAAAGCAGAATAAGAGTGAGCCGATGATGATTGACTTTGAGGCGGGCCCCGAGGGTATTAAGGCCGGACGCACCTTTTATCCTTATAAAAATTTAGACTCCTTCTGGATTACCACCGAGGGCACGCCTAAACTTTTATTAGAGTCCAAGCGCAGCTTCCTCCCCCTCATCGATCTCCCTCTAGGCGGCACCGAACCTAAAGCTCTCTACACTTATTTAAGTAAAAAGCTTAAAGCCGAGGAGCACGAGGAGTCCTTCATCAACGTCCTCGCCGACTGGCTAAAACTATAAAATGTGTTAGGGTAAGATAATCCTCTCGTAGTTCAACGGATAGAACGCGAGCTTGCGGAGCTCGTAATGTAGGTTCGATTCCTGCCGGGAGGACACGCCAAACAAAAAATCCCCAATTGGGGATTTTTTGTTATTTACTTGCTTTAGCGATAGCCTTGGCGAGCCGCGACTTCTTGCGGGCGGCGGCATTCTTCTTAATCACGCCGCGCTTGGCCGCCTTGTCGATGGCTTGATAAGCCTCCTTAAGTTTAAGGGCAGCCTCCTTGGCATCAGTGGTGACCAACTTCTTCACCTCCTTGACGGAGGCCTTCATGGCCTTGGTCCGGCGGTCATTCATTACCTTCTTGCGGCGAGAGCCGCGCAAAGCTTTCTTAGCAGATTTAATAATAGGCATGAGGAGACTCTAACACGAGTATTTACGGATCGCAAGAGAGCGCAGGCCTGTGGTATGATAACTCCAATGATTGGCGAATTGCGCGGAATAGTGACGGAAACAGGCTTAAATCACCTCATTTTAAACGTGGGTGGGATCGGCTTCCGCATTGCCGCCACCCCGGAGACCCTCACCAAGTTGCGCGAGGCCGGCGACATATCTGTCCGCCTACTTACCCACCTAGCAGTTAAAGAAGATGCCCTCGACTTGTACGGCTTCTTGGACCCGCAAGAGCGCGAGCTCTTCCTTCTACTAATTAGCGTCTCGGGCATTGGGCCCAAGTCGGCGCTCGCCATCCTCTCGCTCGCGCCCGCTCCCCTCCTTATTAGAGCCATTGCTCAAGGTGAGACCGATTATCTTACTCGCGTCTCGGGTATTGGCCGGAAGAATGCCGGCAAAATTATTTTAGAACTTAAAGATAAAATGTCTGAGATGGGTAGCGCCGATGAAAGCTTGTCGGGTGAGAGTGATATTTTAGAAGCCTTAAAATCTTTAGGCTACTCGTTACGTGATGCTCGCGAGGCCCTGCAACAAGTGCCATCCGAGGTCACTGATACCAGCGCGCGCATTAAAGCCGCTTTAAAAATCTTAAGTCAGTCACGTTAACTATTATGCTTAACCTCCTGCGCCGACTGATCCCGAAGAAAGTTTTTACCAGCCTCCAGCCGGCCTACCACGCCTTCATGTCCGGCTTGGGCACGATTATCTACCGCTTCCCAGCTAATCATTTAACAGTTGTGGGTGTTACCGGCACTAAGGGTAAGTCCACTACCAGTGAGATCCTCGCCCATATTTTAGAGAGCTCGGGGAAGAAGGTCTTCCTCTCCTCAACTATTCACTTCAAAATTGCCGGGGAGGAAATACCGAATCTGCTCAAGATGACCATGCCGGGGCGCTTCTTACTGCAGAAGATGTTGCGACAAGCGGTAAATAAAGGTTGCACTCACGCCGTCATAGAGATGAGCTCGGAGGGTGCCAAGCTCTGGCGTCATGTGGGTATTCAACTTAATGGCCTTGTTGTTACCAACTTATCGCCCGAGCATATTGAGTCTCACGGCTCGTTTGAGAATTATCGTAATGCTAAATTACGTTTATTAACCGCCTTAAATAAATCCACCAAACCAAATAAGTTTTTAG
>JAGORB010000021.1:10114-11269 GCA_018063065.1 Minisyncoccota bacterium | reverse complement strand
GGATTCATCTTCCAATTAGCCACCACTATTTTTTTCATTCCCGCATTATAGCAAAATCCCCGCCAATTGGCGGGGATTTTCAGGGAACGAATATTTATTGATTATTTGGCTCGCAGATGGCGTAAGTCTTGGGAGTAGGAGTGTTGTTAACCATCTCTGTTCCGCAATTAGCCACCGAGACTCGAGTATAACCTCGTCGACAAGTAGCATCACGAGCGTCAGAAGAACAAGAGGTTTGATAAGAAGATCCACCGCTACCAGTTCCACCTCCAACTACATTAAATATTAACTGGAATAGACCACCTCCGCCATTACCACCATTAGGGATAGTAGAGCAAAGAACTGCTCCCGTACTTAAATTAATAGATCTAATTGCTTCGCCTGGATCACATTCAGCCGTAAATCCTTCCACAGCACCAAGCTCGGCGAGAGACTTCCAATTAGCCACACCTTCAGCATTAGAAGCTAAAATTTTGTTCCGTCCCGGCTCACCACCAATGATTTTAATTTTACCTAAAATATCTACACGACCGGGATTAGTATTCTCAATGCGGTCTGAAGTGCCTGCCTGTCGCCAGAAGCTACTTCCGCCACCAGCACCAAATGGTGGTGTCGCACAGTTATTGCCGTCGCGATCACAGTAAGCCTCGGCGCCAACCTTGCCATCTACTTTAAGTTTAAGGGATTCTACAATCGTCGGTGCCGCGGTGCCGTGACCGATTACCGTTTTACCTCGAGTAGAGAAGAAGCCACCCAAGCCCAAACCACCAGATTTAAATTGATCGGCAATTGAGACGTTGAGAGGCACTTCACAACCCGGCTTGCCACTAGGACAGCCTGGCGGTGGTACGGTTGGCGCCGTCCAATCTGCAGCCAAGACATAAGTGGTACCAATAGTTAACACTGCGACCGCTAAAACCATTTTGATTGTTTGAATAATTTTTTGTTGATTCATAAAAATTTTATTACTTAATCTATTTTACACTACTTAGCACAAGTAATGGAAGCGTTTTTGATTGCACCGGCCGTACTGACCACCACTTGCGCGAAGGACCAATTGCTTAAAAAGTATTTAGTACACTGCACTTCCCACTCCGTCTCACTAGTTGGTGCACTGGTGGAGAGGAAGGCAATCGCGCCGGCATACAAGCCCAC
>JAGORB010000021.1:0-10014 GCA_018063065.1 Minisyncoccota bacterium | reverse complement strand
TACTGACCACCACTTGCGCGAAGGACCAATTGCTTAAAAAGTATTTAGTACACTGCACTTCCCACTCCGTCTCACTAGTTGGTGCACTGGTGGAGAGGAAGGCAATCGCGCCGGCATACAAGCCCACTTGGAAGCTACGGTCGCACTCGGCACCACCCGAGACCACCTTGTAACCATTGGGGCATCTCAGTACCACTGACCCCGCACCGCCCTCCAGCGGGCGCACTCTTTGTGAGGGACCACTGTCGCCACTAGGGAGAACGCAGCCGGCGCCGGCCACACAACCGGCAAAGGTGGTGTGCAGAACATCCTTACCAATGCCATCGCCGCCCATGCCGGTGTCAGTCATTACTTGATCGAGTGTACGCCAACGCGCCAATCCCAACTCATCTTCACCCACTAAAAGTTTATTAGTCCCCGGTTGGCCACCCGCCACCTTAATTTTGCCGGCCACCTGCACTTGGCCCCCATTATTATTCTGAATATCATTGCCGGTCTTGGTCCAATAATTAGTACCACCACCGCCACCCACAATATTATTAGGATCAAATCCACCTAAACAACGGCGAGCGCCCAAGGGTGGGGTCCAACAGATATCACCGACTACATCTACACGTGAGGCGGGCGCAGCGGTGCCGAAGCCCACATTGCCCGAGTCGGTGAAGCGCACCAATTCAGTGGCCCCCGTGCCGTCATAGACGCGCATACCGGCACCGCCGTAACCTGTTTTAAACCGGAGGGAATTATCACTGGCAAAGAAGATGGGTGAAGCGGTGGCACCGGTGTTGGTCTTCCAACCGATTGCCTTATTATTATTAAGAATAACGGCCAAGAAGTCGGCCACTGTGCCGTCTACCACCAAGTTGGTCATACTCCTCAAGCCGCCGGCAATTAGGGCCCCAGCCTTAGTCTGACCATTAATAGAAGTGTTGATGGGGATATCGCAACCCGGCGTACCATTAGGGCAAGCGGGTGGTTCAGTTGGAGGTTCGGTCCAACCAACAGCATTAACAGAAGAAGTGCTAACTAAAACAAGTAGAGCAATAAAGAAGAGTTTAAATAAAGAGCGAGTCATGAATTACTGATTTAAATATTCTAAGATCTTAGCCTCCTCCTCGACGGTGGGCGCGGTCTCGGCTTGATTTAAATAAGCCTTGATCCCGACTACCTGTTCAGCAGTGGGTGCCGGAATATCGTTACTATTTAAAAAGGCGTTGATCTGATCAATCTCTTCTTGTGATAATTCATCAGTAGATTTTTTTAAGAAAAAGCCACTCTGCCAAGCCACGAGGATAAGCGACGCTAAAACTACTAAAACAATTAAATAAATCCAGACGCGGCGCGGAGAAGAAGCGACAGGTGAAGGATTAACCGGCGAAGAAGTTTCCATTAATCTTTATTCTAGCAAACAAGTTGAAGAGGAAGCTAGCCAATTTGACACAAATTTGGGGATAAGGTAAACTAGGAGAGTCTGTCCGGTGTCCCCGGACCTTTTTTATAAAAGCTAACAGCTATAAGCTAAAACCTAATCAAATGTTGGATCTCAAAGCTTTGAAGAGCGCCTTGGACCAGATGGAGGAGGAGCGCAATATCCCTAAAGATAAAATCTTGGGGGCTATTGAAGATGCCTTAACTGCCGCTTATCGTAAGGATTATGGTAAGAAGGGTCAGATTATCCGCGCTAAACTCGATTTTGATACCGGAGCGGTGTCCTTCTTCCAAGTGAAGGTGGTGGTGGACGAGAATACGGCCAAAGTAATGGACGAGGATCACGAACCAGTAGAAGAAGAGGTGGAAGGAGAAGAAGGTGAGCCGGCAGTGGTCCGCTTTAATGAAGAGCATCACTTGTGGCTCCCGGATGCCAAGAAGATTAAGAAGGACGCCCAAGTGGGCGATGAAATTATTTTCCCTCTTGAGACTAAGGAGGACTTCGGCCGGATTGCCGCTCAGACAGCTAAGCAAGTTATTATTCAGCGCCTCCGCGAAGCCGAGAAGGTCTCGGTCTTGGAGGAGTACGGCAATCGCCAAGGTGATATTGTCTCTGGTACCGTTAATAAGATGGAGCGGGGCAATGTCTTTATTGACTTGGGTCGCGTGACCGGCATCTTGCCCTATGAGGAGCAGATTCGGGGCGAGTTCTACCGACAGGGCGAGCGCATTAAGGCTTATTTATATTTAGTGGAGGATACCCCAAGAGGAGTGACTTTAAGATTATCGCGCGCTCACCCTAAATTGGTAGAGAAGTTGTTTGCGACTGAAGCTCCCGAGGTGGCGAGTGGCGCCGTGCTTATTAAATCGATTGCTCGTGAGGCCGGCTCGCGCACCAAGATTGCCGTGGCCTCCAGCGACAGCCACATTGACCCAGTGGGCTCAATGGTAGGTCAGCGCGGCTCCCGAGTTAACACCGTTATTTCTGAATTAGGTGGTGAGAAAATCGATATCATTGAGTGGTCCGAGAAGCCAACCACCTTTATTGAGCACGCCCTCTCCCCCGCCAAGGTGAATAAAGTTACCCTCGACGAGGCCGAGATGAAGGCGACCGTGGAGGTAGCGGCGGACCAATTCTCGCTGGCTGTGGGTAAAGGCGGTCAGAATGTACGCTTGGCCGCCAAACTTACCGGCTGGAAGATTGATATTGTGAATCCGGAGGGAGAAATGAAGGCTGAACCGGTAGCAATGGCAGAAATTACCGACAATAAACCAGAAGATGTTACGGAATAATATTGTAAACACGATTGCCCCGGGCACACCCGAGAAGCTCAATGTCATTATTGAGATCCCTAAGATGTCGCGTATTAAATATGAGTTAGATAAAGAGACCGGCCTCATTATGGTAGACCGCATGCTCTACTCGCCCATGCACTATCCGGCTAATTACGGCTTCGTCCCGCAAACATTATGGGATGATGGCGACCCCTTGGATGTGTTGGTGATGACTCATGAGCCACTTGTACCGGGTTGTTTAGTAGTGGCCCGACCAATTGGCGTCTTAGATATGACGGACGGTGGCGATCATGATGCTAAGGTACTCGCCGTGCCGGTTAAAGATCCTCGTTATCACAACATCAATAATTTGGGCGATATCGACCCGCACACCCTGGAGGAGATTAAACACTTCTTTAAAGTTTATAAAGACTTGGAGAAGAAGGAAGTAATGGTAGCGGATTGGCGCAATAAAGAGGAGGCCATTAAGGATATTGAGCGTGCCGTCCGTCAATATGAGGAGAAAAAGGCCCAGGTTGCCTAATTCTTAAACCTGTTTATACTGGGGCGTATGAGAAAGGAAATAATTTTAGGCCTATTGGCCGCTGGGGTAGTTTTAAGCCCGGCTGTGAGCTTGGCAGAAGAGAATAACGCCAAGAACCCTGCCAGCACCTCCCCTGAACACCGTTTAGGTAAGCCGTTTAAGGATATTCGCGAGGAATACCGCGAGAAAATCAAGGATTTTAAAGCCAGTACGACTGAAGTTAGGAAGGAGGCCAGGGCGGATATTAAGAACGCCACCTCCTCGACTGAGCGTCAGACTATCCGTCGGGAGTGGATTAAAGCCAGAATTGAGGTAATTATTAAGCGCCTCAATGCCGCCCTCGAGCGGAGCGAGAAGTTTATTGAGCGCCTAACCACCCTCCTTAACAATAAGGAGGAGGAAGGTAAGGATGTAACCTCCGCTGAAGCCAAATTAGAGACGGCTAAAAATAAGTTAGATGAAGCTGAGACCGCCATTGGCAAGATTATGCCGGCCGTTAACAATGTTCTCGCTTCTACCACTATCACTAAAGACGCGCCGGGTATCATCCGCGAAGCGGTGAAGGATGGAGTAGAAGCGGTGAAGGCCGCCCATCAAGCGATTGTGGATGTGCTCCGGGCCCTTAAAAATTAATAAAGTTAATAATAAATAATATGGAAAATTTAGGCACCAACATGACCAGCGAGCGTGAGGGTAAGGGTCCAGTAGTAGGCATTGTGGTAATTATCATCTTACTTATCTTAGGCGGCGTGTACCTCTGGCAGTCCAAGTCTCCAGTGGAGACTCCAGTAGATGAGACCGCGACTACCACTGACCAGATGATTAATGATCTCTCCACTCAAGGTACTTCTACCGATGAGACCGGTATTGAGGCAGATGTTAACGCTACTAACCTTAATGGCTTAGACTCTGGTATGACCGAGGTAGAGGGCGAGCTCAACACCAACGTTCAGTAAAATTTTAAAGTTAGAAATCAGTAAAAAACCACCTACCTTTGACGGGGGTGGTTTTTTAGGTTATCGTGGCGAGGCTTATGTCACCAATTGAGACCAAAAAGTTACCCAACTCCCGCCTAGAGATTAAGGGCGAGGTGAGTGCGGAAGAATTTAAAGGCTATCGGCCGAGGGCCTTAGCCCACTTTGCCGAGAAGGTGAAGATTGACGGCTTTAGGGCCGGTAAGGTCCCCGAGGCCGTCTTATTAGAGAAGATCGGTGAGAGCGTGATCTTGGAGGAGATGGCCGAGCTCGCCTTGGCGGAAGCGTATCCGAGAATTATTTTAGATAATAAAATTGACGCCTTGGGCCGACCGGAGATCAAGATTACTAAGATGGCAATTGGCGACGCGCTCGCCTTCACTATTGAGACCGATGTTTATCCGGAAGTGAAGTTGCCTGATTATGAAAAGCTGGTTAAAGAAGTGAAAGCGGTAACTCCCGAGGCAGTGACCGATGAAGAATTAGAGAAAGTAATTGCCGAGCTTAAGGCTCACGGCCAAGAGAAGGCGGAGGAGTATCGCGATAAAATTAAACATAACCTTACTCACGAGAAGGAGTGGAAGGCCAAGGATAAATATCGCTTGGGCGTAATCAAGAAGATTACCGAGGCCCTAAGCGTGGAGATGCCGATGAGCATGGTGGAGGGCGAGCTTGATAAAATGCTCTCCGAGCTTAAGGGCAGTATTGAGCAAAGTGGTTATCCCTTCGCCGAATATTTAAAGCAGATTGGTAAAACAGAGGAGGAGTTGCGCGCCGTCTGGCAGGACGGCGCTAAAGAGCGGGTTAAATTTGGCCTCTTCACCAACGCCTTAGCGGAAGTAGAGAAGCTCTACCCAACGGAAGATAAGATTAAAGAAGGCGTAGAAGAATTGAAGAAGCAGTATCCGGAGGTGGCGGAGGCACGCTTGCGCGCTTATGTGGCCTCCTCCCTCTCGGGCGAGGCGGTGTGGCAGAAACTTGAATCTATAAAATAAAAACTATAAACTAACAACACTATGTTAATCCCTACCGTTTTAGAAAAATCCCAATTTGGCGAGCGCGCCTACGACATTTACTCGCGCCTCTTGAAGGAGCGCATCGTCTTCTTGGGTGGCCCTATCGACGACCACGTGGCCAACTTAATTATTGCCCAACTCTTATTCTTAGAGTCAGAAGATCCAAAGAAGGATATCACGCTTTATGTAAATTCTCCGGGGGGTCATGTTACCGCCGGCCTCGCCATCGTGGACACTATGAACCACATTAAGCCGGCCGTCTCCACCGTCTGTGTGGGCTTGGCCGCCTCGATGGGCGCCATCATCCTCGCCTCCGGCGAGAAGGGCAAGCGCTTCGCCTTGCCTAACTCCGAGATGATGATTCATCAGCCACTGGGTGGGGCCGAAGGTCAGGCCGCCGATATTGAGATTACCGCCAGACAAATTATTAAAATTAGAGAGAATTTAAATAAACTCTTGGCCAAGGCCACTGGTCAGCCAGTAAGCAAGGTGGAGAAGGATGCCGACCGCAACTACTACATGTCAGCCGAAGAAGCTAAAAAGTACGGCCTGATTGACGACATCATCAAATCTAAGCGTTAAAGATTGATCAAATTTTAGAAAAAATAAGGTCCTGCGTTGCCGAAGCTTCGCAGGACCTTTTGGTTTTTAACGGGTTTACCAACCCAAATAGGAACAAAAGAACACGGAAACATTTGCGAGCACGGGTGGGAACATAAGCGCGCCACATACCAATGCAAACGCTGAACCAAGAAAGCTTTTTACCTTAGACATTTTTCAAGTTTCCTTCCGCTAGGCGGACTATGCTCCTAGGAGCCCTAATTTAACCTTACTTCTTATATTATACACCCAAACAGGTTATTTGTCAAGTGTAGAATTTAATAGAATAAAATACCGCCCCGTCGTTTACGAACGACGGGGCGTGCTGCTGTCTACACAAAAACTGGGGTACCATTTTTCAGAATCTTCAGCCCCCAACCCGATACCATTTGAACAGGTTCCGTCCTCTCGATTAACTCATCTACTGAACGACAGAACCGCGCTCCGTTTTCTCCACTGTAAGAATATTGATAGCTCTCATGCCAAATTTGATAAGAGGTAGCTCGAGTAATACCAGGGGGAGGAGGAATTCTTTCTACTACTACCAATTCTCCGTACCCATGATCATCCCCGGCCGCATCTTCTCCCACATACACTGAATAATGGAAAGTGTAGCGGCCGATTTCTTCATCTACTTCCACCTTCCCTATTCTTTCTCCCTTTTCTGTTCGTGGCAATGATCTCTTAATGTCTTCGAGAAAAATTTTCTTGAGCTCCTCTGAAGTTTCTCGTTGCAAAATGAGGAAGACGAAGATTCGCACTCGATCCAACAACTTGTAATTATCATAGAGCGGCACCATGCAAGTTCTCCCATTTTTCAGTTTGAGACACCCAACTCTCCCTCAACCCTAGCAAATCTCCTTTTTCTTTACAAATTTTCAGTGAAACAAAATACCGCCCTGCGAAGCTCATGCAACGCAGGGCGATTTAGATTAACGGAAGGCTCCAGGGCGCCCAAAGTACCACCAATCAATCCCTTTTTGGAAGCCCAACACCACGACAATTCCTGTCGCCACAAAGAGGATGTACGCAGCACCGATCGTCAGAATTAACTCCATTTTGGATCTCCTATCTGCACCTAAGCAGAACCTAACATGGCAGGCTCATCTTTACAACCCCCCAATTCGTCTGGTAGGATGAGGGTGTTACTTTATTAATGAATTTTTTAGAACTTAAACCGTCTGTCCTACTCTGATGCGAATTTCGAACCACTCCAAGCTTAATATTAAGATCGTCAGCGCTAACCGCCCTCTTAAAGCGGGAGTCTAATCTGTGTCAGGGCCGGGGGTAGACCCTAGCCTATGAATTTAGTCACATTTATCATCATTACCGGCGTCGTAGGACTAGCCGGCATTATTATTGGTTACTTCCTCCGCTGGTTGGTCACCTTGGGTCAGAAGGGCTCCTTGGAGCTCTCGGTGAAGGAGGCCCTACTTACCGCCAAGGATGAGGCCCAGAAGATTGTGAACAACGCCGAGGAGGAGTCCAATCGCATCCTCACCGAGGCCAAGGAGGTAGAGAAGGAGAAGGAGGCCGGCTTAAAGAAGCTGGAGGATCGCCTCCTTAAGAAGGACGAGACCCTCGACAAGCGCCAGACCGATATTGATAAAGAGGCCGAGAATATTAAGCGCCAAGTGGAGGAGATCAAGCAGATTAAGGAGAGAGTGGAGGGTATGGCCCTGGAGCGCAAGAAGGAGCTAGAGCGAGTGGGTAAATTGACCGCCGAGGAGGCCAAGGCCGAGCTCTTAAAGCAAGTCGAGACCGAGAATGCCGATGACCTACTCTCACGCTCGCGCAAGCTCGAGCTAATGGGCGAGACCGAACTAGAGAAGCGCGGCAAGGATATCTTGGCCACAGTTATTCAGCGCTTATCTACCAGCACCGTGCCGGAGGTAATGTCGACCACGGTGGATATCCCGTCGGACGACATTAAGGGCAAGATTATTGGTAAAGAAGGCCGGAATATTAGGGCTTTTGAGAAGGCTACGGGAGTGGAAGTAATTATTGATGACACGCCCGGCTCTATCGTCCTCTCTTCCTTCGACCCCGTCCGCCGGCAAATTGCCCGCGTGGCCTTAGAGAACTTAATTAAAGACGGGCGCATTCAACCGGCCAAGATTGAGGAGTTGGTAGAGAAGGCCAAGGAAGAAATTTCTAAAATTATTAAGCAGAAGGGTGAGGAGGCCGCTTATGAAGCGGGGGTAATTAATCTCGACCCAAGAATTCTGTTAATTCTTGGGCGCCTACACTTCCGTACCAGTTATGGGCAGAATGTCTTGCAACACTCCATTGAGATGTCACACTTGGCCGGCATGTTGGCCGAGGAGTTGGGTGCCGACTTGGCGGTAGCACGAGCCGGTGCGCTCTTGCACGATATTGGTAAAGCGGTGGATCACGAGGTACCGGGCACGCACGTGGAGATTGGCCGGCGCATCTTAGAGAAGTTTGGCGCCGGTGAGCCGATTATTAAGGCCATGCAGGCTCATCATGAGGAGTATCCTTATGAGACCATTGAGTCTATTATCGTGAAGGTGGCCGACACTATCTCTGGCTCGCGCCCCGGCGCTCGCCGCGACTCGATTGAGAATTACTTGAAGCGTCTTAAGGACTTGGAGGATATTGCCAATGGCTTTAAAGGGATTGAGAAGACGTATGCCATTGCCGCTGGCCGTGAGATCCGGGTGTTTGTGAAGCCAGAAGAGATGAATGATCTAGAGGCGCGCAAGCTGGCTCGTGATATTGCGCTCCGCATTGAGCAAGAGCTCAAGTATCCGGGCGAGATCAAGATTACCGTCATGCGCGAGACCAGAGTGATCGAATTTGCTAGGTAAATTATAAAAAATCCAGGCCGGAGCGAGACAACTCGCTCCGGCCTGTTTAGTTCTATACCCCAGCCGTTTCGGCCAAGGCTTCGTTTAAGTTCTTTTGCAACGTCAGGTACGTGGTTTGGACGGGATTATAAGTAACTTCCGCGCTCACCCGATAGAATCCGTTGGGGACACCCTCGGCCAGGAAGCTCATATCCTGATTACGGACCTTAGCTTCACCATCTTTTACATCGATATTGTAAAGGCTCATATCAACCTCGCTTTCTTTCTGTCCGGCATAATACATCTTAATGGTTAAAATGTCAATAAGAGGCATCCTCCTTGCTAAAAATACGTTGAAATATATAATTATATCCAGGTGGAATCTAAGGTCGTATTTAGCAATTAACCTAACAACTATAGGTTATGAACAAGCAAGCGATTATTGATAAAGTGCATGAGATCATCGGCGGTACCAAGGCGCAAGCCGAACAAGCCGTTGATGGTGTAATTGAATCGATCGTCGGCACCTTGAAGAAGGGTGGCGAGGTCTCAATTGCCGGCTTAGGCATCTTCTCGGTAAAGAAGCGTGCCGCTCGCAGCGCCCGGAATCCACGCACCGGCGCTACCGTCCAGGTAGCCGCCATGAATGTGCCTAAATTCCGCGCCGCTAAAGCCTTCAAAGAGGCCGTTAAATAATTAAAGTTTACTATTACCCTAAAAACCCGCCTCTGGCGGGTTTTTAGGTGATTAACTTATTAACTCTCGATACTTAGTTAGTAACTCCTTAGTTACCTCCCCTACTTTACCGTTACCAATTTTGAGATTATCAATTTTTACAATCGGGCACACATCCTTGTTGGTGGCGGTAATGAAGGCCTCGTCGGCTGTTTTAAGTTCATTAAACTTTAACTCTCGCTCCTCTACTTTGTATCCAGACTTCTTGGCCAGTTTAATTACCGCTTCACGTGTAATCCCTGGGAGTACGCCGGCCTTAGCGGTAATCAGGGTTTTATTTTTAACAATAAAAAAGTTACTCGTAGAAGCTTCTAGAATTTTATCTTCTTTTACATATAAAATCTCAACCGCGCTGGCTTTAATCTTCTGTGGTTGCAATTGCACAGCGAGTAAATAACTAGTGGTCTTGGCTTGAGGGAAATAGCGCGCATAATCGACGGTAATTAATTTGCCGCCGGTTTTAAAAACTTTTTCCGGCAAGTTATAACTCTCTTCTACCAAAATAGCTAAAGTATTTTTACCACCCACCGTCATCCCATTCATACTCTCCCCGCCCGTCATTATTAAACGCAAGCTGGCATCTTTTTTATTTAAATTATTTTTAGCCAATAACTGCTTAGCAACTTTAGTTA
>JAGORB010000020.1 GCA_018063065.1 Minisyncoccota bacterium | reverse complement strand
GCCCCCGTGGTGGTCGCCTTCTATTTGCTGATTGGAATGTTTGTAGTGATTCTGGTCTTAGCTGCCCCGGTTATTAGTTGGGGTGGGTCAGCTCTTTTGGGCGGTATCTTACCACTCTTTATTGCTCGCTGGTATGTAAGAATTATTTGGGGGATTGTTTTTCTAGCTTTGGTTATTTGTTCCCCAACCCTGTTCTTCCACAACTTTGGCTTGGAGGGAATCTGGTTTGAGCCAAGTGATATTGTACTGGCAGTAGTAAATGTTGTATTTTTCGTGATTGGTATCCTGTTGGGTATTCAGGGCAGAAAGGGATTGCCCGAAAGCTATTTACCCGAAAATCGGGTTTAGGGAGTTGGCCCCCGCCGTTCACTTGTGAACGGCGGGGGCTCTTATTTGCATAAATTGGTGAGATGTATTAAAGTAATCCCGTCATGCCAACCATTAACCAATTGGTTAAAAACAAGCGCCGTCCGGTCATCCGCAAGAGCCGGTCGGTCGCTTTGGCGAAGAGCTTCAACAGCTTGAAGAACGCCCCTATCGTCCACGCCTCCCCCTTCAAGCGCGGTGTTTGTCTAATTGTTAAGACGACTACGCCTAAGAAGCCTAACTCTGCCCTCCGTAAGATTGCCCGTGTCCGCCTTACCAACGGTATGGAGGTTACGGCTTACATCCCCGGTATTGGTCACAACTTGCAGGAGCACTCCGTGGTAGTCATCCGTGGTGGCCGCGTGAAGGACCTCCCAGGTGTGCGATACCACATTGTCCGTGGTGTCCTCGATGCCTCTGGTGTAGATAAGCGCCGTCAGTCTCGCTCCTTATATGGTGCCAAGAAGCCTAAAGAAGCTAAAAAGAAATAATTTTATTTATGCGACGCCCTGTTAAAAAACGACGTGCTATCTTACCCGACACTGTTTACGAGTCGGTGCCAGTTACCAAGCTGGTTAATTATATAATGGAGCGCGGCAAGAAGAATGTGGCTCGCAGTATTGTCTACGGCGCCTTCGACCAGATTAAGGAGAGTTCTAAGGCTAATCCGGTAGAAGTCTTGGACTTGGCGATTAAGAATGTGGGCCCGCAGATGGAGGTGCGCAGCCGCCGCGTGGGTGGTGCCAACTACCAAGTGCCGCATGAGGTGCGCCCCGAGCGTCAGCTCGCCTTGGCTTATCGCTGGATTATTGGCGCCGCCCGCTCTAAGAAGGGCAAGCCAATTGCCGCTCGCTTGGCCGAGGAATTATTGGCCGCTTCTAAGAACGAGGGTGAGGCCGTGAAGAAGCGTGAGAACGTGCACAAGATGGCCGAGGCCAACCGGGCCTTTGCTCACTTTGCTTGGAGTAAGCGCTAAGAATTATTTAATAACTAAATAAATGGAAAAAGATTTTACTTTAGATAAGGTTCGTAACTTCGGTATTATTGCTCACATTGACGCGGGCAAGACTACTACCAGTGAGCGCATTTTATATTACACCGGTCAGTCACATAAGATTGGCGAGGTGCACGACGGCGAGACCGTGACCGACTGGATGGAGCAAGAGCGCGAGCGCGGTATTACCATTACCGCCGCCGCTATTACCTGCTTCTGGAATAAGACTGACTCTAAAGACGATACCAATAAGCATCGCTTTAATATTATTGATACTCCGGGTCACATCGACTTTACCGTGGAGGTTAAGCGCTCGATGCGCGTGCTCGACGGAGCGGTGGTAGTCTTCGACGGCGTGGCCGGAGTGGAGCCACAGTCCGAGACCAATTGGCGTTACGCCGATGAGGCTGGCGTGCCACGCTTGTGCTTTATTAATAAACTAGATCGCACTGGCGCCTCCTTTGAGCGTTCATACCAATCAATCTTGGAGCGTCTTAATAAGAATGCCGTCCGGATGCAAATCCCGTGGGGCGAGGAGGATGACATGAAGGGCGTAGTGGACTTGGTGAAGATGAAGGCTTACACCTTTGAAGGTGAGATGGGTAATAAAGTGGTAGAGCAAGAAATTCCGGAGGAGCTTAAAGCCGATGCGCAGAAGTATCATGACGAGCTGATTGAGCGGGTGGTAGAGCATGATGATGCCGCCATGACCGCTTACCTGGAGGGCAAGTTGCCCACGATGGACGAGCTTAAGGCCATTCTCCGCCAGGCGGTCATTCATAATAAAATTTTCCCCGTTTTCACCGGTACGGCGCTTAAGAATAAGGGCGTGCAATTGGTCTTGGACGCGGTGGTAGATTACTTGCCATCACCAGCTGAGCTCTTGCCGGTAAAAGGTACTGATCCTAAAACCGGTGAGGAGGTAGAGCGCAAGGCGAGCGATGATGAACCTTTCTCTGCTTTAGCCTTCAAGCTCCAGGCGGATCCATTCGTGGGACAACTGACCTTCTTCCGCGTGTACTCCGGTACGGTGGAGGCTGGTTCTTATATTTATAATTCTTCGGCTGATGAGCGCGAGCGCTTGGGCCGTATTGTCCGCTTGCAAGCGGACAAGCGTGAGGAAGTGAAGAAGGTTTATGCCGGTGAGATTGCCGCGGCGGTGGGCCTTAAGAGTGCCAAGACCGGTCACACCTTGTGTGATGAGAATCACCCGGTAATCTTGGAGGGTATTAAAGTGCCGGAGCCGGTGGTCTCAATGCGCGTGGAGCCTAAGACCAAGGCCGACCAAGAGAAGATGGGTATGGCCCTTAAAAAACTTTCCGATGAAGATCCAACTTTCCGCATTAAATCTGATCAAGAGACGGGTGAGACCATTATTGCCGGTATGGGTGAGTTGCACTTAGAAATTTTAGTCGATCGGATGAAGCGTGAATTTAATGTGGAGGCCAATACCGGTAAGCCTCAAGTGGCTTACCGTGAGACTATTACTAATGAAGCTGAAGCAGAACACAAATATATTAAGCAGACGGGTGGTCGCGGTCAGTACGGTCACGTGAAGATTAAGATTAAACCTCTTGAGGCGCCCAAGGATGATGGCAAGAAGCTGGCCAAGAATATTTCTCGCGAGGAGGGCTTCGAATTTATCAATAATATTAAGGGTGGTCTTATCCCGAATGAGTTTATCCCGGCGGTAGAGAAGGGTGTGAAGGAGGCGATGGAGCGGGGCATTGTGGCCGGCTTCGAGATGGTGAATGTCTCGTGTGAGCTTATTCATGGCTCATACCACGATGTGGACTCGTCTGAAATTGCCTTCAAACTCGCTGGCTCAATGGCCTTCCAAGAGGCGGCCGCCAAGGCCAAGCCGGTGTTGATGGAACCGATTATGAAGGTGGAGGTTACGGTGCCGGAGAAGTTCATGGGTGATATTACTGGCAACTTATCTGGTAAGCGTGGTCAGATTGAGAGTATGGAAGACCGCTTCGGCCTCAAGGTGATCCACGCCAAGGTGCCACTCTCGGAAATGTTTGGTTATGTGACCAATCTCCGCTCGATGACTGAGGGTCGCGGTAACTACACGATGGAATTTGCCGAGTACGCTGTGATCCCGCAATCCGTCGCCGCCGACATCATCGCTTCCCGCAAATAAATTTAAACAAAACAAAAATCCCCCAGATGGGGGATTTTTGTTATAATAATAAAGATGAAAGTTTTAAAGAATCTAATCACTGGGTTTTTTGGTATTGGCTCAGGTTTATTGTTTTGGATATTTGCATTAATTGCCTTTATGGCTGGTGGGGGACAAACATCTGAAGTTGAAATTTTTTGGTATCAGACTATCCTTTTTGTAATTGGGATAATAGTGATAGGGGTAACGCTCTTAATTTTATTTAAAGATAGACTGCATATTTCTGGAAGATATATGTATGTATTATGGATCTTGTATTTAATGCCAATAACCTTCTTTACTTATATAGTTCTTTTTCATTGATTTAAGAGCAAGGAGATTTGCTATAATGATTTTATATGAAAACTAATCGGGGATTTGTGCCCATTTTAGCCATACTTATTGTGGCGGTTATTGCCGTGGGTGGCGGATACTGGGTTTATCAAGAGGTGGGCGGGGACGTGGATTTTAACTTACCACCGATTGAATTAAGTAATGACGAGGGCAACTTTACTACTCCTTCCCCTAAACCTTTTACTCCTACCCAGCCGGTAGCCTGCACGATGGAAGCCAAGATCTGCCCCGACGGCTCTGCCGTCGGCCGCACCGGCCCCAAGTGTGAATTTGCTCAGTGTCCTGCTCCAAAGTCGATTCAAGTAGAAATTAATGCCAGTCAGGAAGTCTTAAAGAGATACGTTGATTTTCATAATAAATATGGTATTGATTTCAGTGCTTATTTAAATCCTGATCCTTCTAGTATTGAGTCCCAAGTTGGTTCTCAATTAATTATCCAGGCTACAGAAAGTGTTATACCAGAAGTAATGTCTACTCTTAGAAGTTTTGCTGAGGTGTATATGGCCAATAATCCAGACTATAAGGATATATGTAATGATTCTGATTTTTTGCAGTTGTTTAGTAACGTGAGGGTTGCTGTGGGCGAAAAGGAGGTGGTTTGCAACTCAAATGCTGGAGGATATGCGGCGTCTACTAGACTTCCATCGGGCTATTTCTGGTGTGTTGATTCCACTGGCTACGCTGGTCCAGGGAACCAGCTCTCTAAACAAACTGTTTGTACTAAGGTAACCTATTAGACTTGACGGTTCTTCAGATTTTGCTACACTGTGGGGACGCAAATTTGGCGTGCTTTTTATTGTTAAACCAGCCCCAGCCCTAGGCTGTCCGGCTAGGATTACAAAATTATTAAGATTTAATTAAAATAATTGTATGGCAGAAGCTTTTGATCGTTCCAAGCCACACGTTAACGTGGGTACTATTGGCCACGTTGACCACGGCAAGACCACTTTAACCGCCTCGATTCTCCATGTGCTTGACCTTAATAAGGACAAGGGCTACGGCTCTCGCGTGGAGGGAGTAGACGGTATTGATAACGCGCCTGAAGAGAAGGCTCGTGGTATTACTATTGCTCTTCACCACTCTGAGTATTGGTCTCCTAAGCGTCACTACGCTCACATCGACGCTCCAGGTCACGCCGACTATATTAAGAACATGATCACTGGTGCGGCTCAAATGGACGGCGCCGTGTTGGTAGTTGCCGCGACTGACGGCCTCATGCCTCAGACTCGGGAGCACGTTCTCTTAGCTCGCCAGGTTGGTGTGCCTAAGTTGGTAGTCTTCCTCAACAAGTGCGACATGGTTGACGATGCTGAATTGATTGACCTCGTGGAGGAAGAAATTCGTGAATTACTTGATAAGCACAACTTCGACGGTAAGAATGCGCCAATTATCCGTGGCTCCGGTCTTAAGGCTCTTGATGCCAAGAGTGGTGAGGATGAGTGGGCTAAGAAGGTCTTAGAGCTTATCGACACCTTAGACTCTTACATCCCTGACCCAGTGCGTGAGATTGAGAAGCCATTCCTTATGCCCGTTGAAGACATCTTCTCCATTGAAGGCCGCGGTACAGTAGTAACCGGTCGTATTGAGCGCGGTAAGGTGAAGGTAGGTGAAGAAATTGAGATCGTGGGTCTTAAGGACACGACCAAGACCACCATCACCGGTATTGAGATGTTCAACAAGCAGCTCGACGAGGGCTTGGCTGGCGACAACGCTGGTATCCTCTTGCGCGGTCTTAAGAAGGAGGACATTACTCGCGGTCAAGTTTTGGCCAAGGGTGGATCGGTTAAGCCTCACACCGACTTCGAGGCCGAGGTGTACATTCTCTCTAAGGAGGAGGGTGGCCGTCACACTCCATTCTTCACCGGCTACAAGCCGCAATTCTATGTCCGCACCACTGACGTTACCGGTGAGGTAACTCTTGATGAGAGCGTGAAGATGGTTATGCCGGGCGACACTGTAACCTTCAAAGTTAAATTGGTAGCGCCGGTAGCGATTGAAGACAAACAGCGCTTTGCAATCCGCGAGGGTGGCAAGACCGTAGGCGCCGGCGTGGTAACCAAGATTGTAGCTTAAATTATATGGCCGAGACTAAAGCTAAAACTAAAAAGGCTAAAGCGGGCGAGGCCTCTGACTCCCAGAAGCTCCGCATCCGCGTCTCGGCTTATGAGAATAAGATCTTGGACGCGAGCGTGAAGCAGATCTTAGACACCGCTATCCGTTATGACGGTAAGGTGGAGGGCCCAGTGCCTCTCCCCACTGAGATCAAGAAGTACACCGTTAACCGCGGTAGCTTCATTGATAAGAACTCGCGCGAGCAATTTGAGATGCGAGTGCACAAGCGCTTGCTCGACATTGTTAATCCGTCGCCCAAGATTGTAGAGAACTTAACTAATCTTAATCTCCCTTCTGGTGTCAATATTGATGTGAAAATGATCTAGTGCGATACGAATGGACGAAAGACCATACGAATACAACGAATAAATCATGAAATTCCTACTCGGTAAAAAACAATATATGACCCAAGTGTACGACGATAAGGGTCGGGTGCGGCCCGCTACAGTAGTAGCGGCCTCGCCTTTAACCGTGCTCAATACCGAGGGTGGCGTGGGTTATGGTGAGAAGAAGCTTACCCGCGTTAACAAGGCCCAGAAGTATCTCTCGCCCCGCGAGGGCGTAGGCTACGAGAAGACTCGCACCATTAAGGGTATTGCCGGTGGGGAGGTGGGCGGAACTATTGATGTCTCGATCTTTGTTCCGGGCGAGAAGGTGCAAGTAAGCGCCGTCTCTAAGGGTAAGGGCTTCCAAGGTGTGGTTAAGCGCCACGGCTTCAAGGGTGGTCCGCGCACTCACGGTCAGAAGCACTCCGAGCGTGAGGCTGGCTCCATTGGTGCCACTGGACCACAGCGCGTGTTTAAGGGTATTCGCATGGCCGGCCGCATGGGTGCGGACCGGATTACGATTAAGAACTTGGAGGTCTTGCAAGTTAATCAGGCCGAGAATATTATCTTGCTCGCGGGCGCGATCCCTGGTCGCCGCGGCACCTTGGTAGAAGTGGTAGTTAAATAAATTATGGAAGCTAAAGTCTACAACGAGGAGGGTAAGAAGTCAGCTGATCTTAAATTAGATGAGGCACTCTTTGGCTTGCCGTGGAATGCCGACTTGGTGCACCAAGTAGTCACCGCCTTGCAAGAGAATGCTCGCGAGGGTATTGCTCACACCAAGGGTCGCGGTGAGGTGCGAGGTGGCGGCAAGAAGCCGTGGAAGCAGAAGGGGACCGGCCGGGCCCGTCACGGCTCAATCCGCTCGCCTATCTGGAAGGGTGGAGGTGTGGCTCATGGTCCAACTAAGGATAAGGTTTATGGCCAGAAGGTTAATAAGAAGATGAAGACTAAGGCCCTCCTTACCTTACTCTCGCGCAAGTATCGCGATGGCGAGGTTATCTTCCTTACTGACTTAAATTTACCTACCCCTAAGACCAAGCAGGCTTCAACTATCTTAGCTAATTTAGCGGGGGCGGCTGGCGCCAAGACTCTTAACTACAAGCGTGGCAAGCGCGCCTTGGTGGCGGTGCCGGAGGCCACGATCCCGGTGCAGAAGAGCTTCCAGAATTTAGGCGGCGCTTTACTCCGCTCGGTCTCGGACTTAAATGTCTTGGACTTGGCTACTTACAAGCACTTGGTGGTAGTATCGCCCGAGAAGAGCTTGGCTAAATTGTCGGCTCGCAAGAAATAATTTATGAAAAAGGCTCTCACTAAACCAGTAACCATCATTAAGCCCCTCGTCACCGAGAAGGCAACCTTGTTAAACATGAATAAAGAGCCGGTGTACTCCTTCATTGTGGCGCCGGGTGCTAATAAGCAAGAGGTGGCTAAAGCCGTGAAGGAGAAGTATAAGGTGGAGCCCACCAAGGTGGCGGTAATCAACTTGCCTCGCACTAAGGTAATGAATCGTCGTAAGCCCGGCTTCCGTCCTGGCATGCGCAAGGCCTTAGTTTATTTACCAGTTGGTACCACTATCAAGCTGTAAAATAATTTTATGAAGAAATATACCGCTCATACCCCAACTACTCGCAATACCGTCTCGATTAATTATCGAGAGTTATTGACGACCAGTGAGCCGCACAAGCCTTTAACCTACGGCTCTAAGCGCCATGTGGGCCGCGACAATGCCGGTCGCATCTCGGTGCGTCACCAGGGTGGCGGTCACAAGCGCTTACAGCGCGACGTGGACTTTAAATACAACAAGGTGGGCATCCCCGCCAAGATTGAGACCATTGAGTACGATCCTAATCGCTCCGGCTTCATTGGCTTGGTGTGCTACGCCGATGGTGAGCGCCGTTACATCTTGCTCCCGCAAGGTCTTAAAGTAGGCGAGACCATTATGACCGATGCCGAGGCACCACTTAAGCCGGGCAATCGCTTGCCACTTAAGAAGATTCCTTCCGGTACCTTTATTTATAACTTAGAGCTTAAGCCGCAGGGTGGCGCCAAGATTGTGCGCTCGGGCGGCTCGTATGCCGAGGTGCTTGCTAACGACGCTGGTTATACCAATGTGAAGATGCCTTCCTCTGAAGTGCGCAAGATTATTGATACCGCTTGGGCCTCGATTGGTGCTGTGTCTAATGAAGAAAATAAATTAGTTAAGTTGGGTAAGGCTGGTCGCTCGCGCTGGTTGGGCATTAGACCGACTGTTCGTGGTTCGGCGATGAATCCGGTAGATCACCCCTATGGTGGTGGTGAAGGCCGTCAGGGCCGTGGTACCAAGCGTCCTAAGACCCTCTGGGGTAAGGTAACGGGTGGTCGCAAGACTCGCCGCGCCAAGAAGTACTCCAACTCGCTCATCGTCTCTCGCCGCGTGAAGAAGGGCCGCAAGAAATAAAATTTAATTTAAACCAAAAATCCCGCTTCCCAGCGGGATTTTTGTGTGGTAGGAATTAGGTAAAGGAGGTCCTTAATATGAAAGTTGGAGATAGGTTGAGAATACTGAGCTATCATTTGCAGGGTCTGTTTTTCCGATATTTTGGCCGAGATTACCAGTGTGGTTGTGGACATAAGGCAAAATGGAAGACCCTAGTTGTTCCTGCGCCAGGGATGGGGGGTCTGTATACTCTCAATAAGCCTGACTATTGTCCAAGTTGTTGTATGAAACAGGTTATAAAGTGTGCGTGGTGTGGGGAAGCAATCGTACCAGGCGATCCTATTACCCTCTACACTCCAAGACCGGATTTTGTAATCCCGGATCATGCCCAGAGTGTTTGTGATTTGGGCGGGCATCGAGTGAGACTGGTGGGTTGTCCGCGACCGAGTTGTGCTGATTCTGGTGCAGATTATGCCGGCACTTGGGAAATGCCCGGCAAGGTAGTAACTCGCCAAACGGCGTATGAGATGATCGTGGGCGAATCGGTAACTCTTGAAAAATAAGTTGGGTGATTAAGGAGGTCACAAGATGATGAGAAAGATCAGGAATAAAGTTAGACGCTGGTGGCATTTGTTCCAACATCACTTTTATCGGCTTTGTGGTCGCAATCACAAGTGTGAGTGTGGACATAAAGCTAGGTGGGCGACTTTGGTCAAATCTCAGGACGGCACGGAGGTGTTGTATGTGGTAAGGGACAAAAAGTATTGCCCTGACTGCTTTCTGGAGAAGGTGATAAAGTGCTGGCGATGTGGGAAAGAAATCTTCCCTGGTAGCTATATCACTCTCACCTTTATGGATTATTATCCTAATCCTCCCGCCTATGCTGTTACTCATACAGAGAGGGAGGGGTCACTTCCGAGACTGGTGGGGTGTGTGCGGCAGACTTGTACCGAGTTTGGTGCCGTTGATGCTTCCGGTATTTGGGAGATGCCGGGTACGGTATCTCCTTGGCGGATATGAGAATTTGGTTTGGAGCGCGCGCGGGAGGGAGTACCTCCCGCGCTTTTTGTTTGACTAAAAATCTGTTTTGTTTAAGTATTAGCGCAGAAGCTGGGATAGTCCTGGCGATGATCGCTCCCTAGGAAGGGAGCTGACACAATCCTCAGGAGAGGATTAGGAGAAAAAGATGAATAGTAGTTTCTTTGAAAATGGACCTGGGCTGGTGATGATGGAATTGAAAGAGTTAAAAAATAATCCGCCAACGTTTAAGGATTATGCTCGACTGTTTTTAATCCTTGATTTACCAGAGAGTGAAAAAGCATTGTTGGAACTTTGTTTGAATTCTCATCTGACTGTTGAAAATGATAGAGGGGGTAAAGATACTTGGTGTGTCTATGATGACAGCCTCTCTCCTCAACAGATTGGCCAAATTATCCTTCTACGAACAAAGCTTCTTGTGGAAAAGGGCGATAGACAAAAAGTGTGGCGTTGGCTGTATAAGCTTACTCGTCCTACTCGGGTGTCTTTATCGAGATTTTCTTCTAATCAGCCTCTTGCTAATTGGTATCAGACTCTAGGATTGATGGTAGGTTTCTGGTCTTCGATGTTATACCTGTTGAAGAATGTTGATCCGCCCCATCGGTTGACCAATATTTTTGTTACTGGGTCTTTGCCACTCTTGGGTTTGAATAAAACTTCTTACAATCGCCGGCGGGGTTGGTTTAATACTGTCAGAGATTCTCTTGGTGTATCTAAGGAGTCTGAGAAAAAGCCTGAATTTATCTCCGCGGGGAAAATGGTGAAAGAATTTATCATGCCCTGCTTGAGTGATATCTCAATGAGGGTGGCCTTACATAAGGCTATACTAAAGAGGCTAAAGGAAGAACCAGGCCTTCTAAATGGACCTTTTTATTGTCAGGAACTACGGGAGAAGTTGGCCCTGGATTGTTCTCGGAGCTTACCGACAATAACCCGGTACGAGAGTTTACTTGAACAACTCTTGGACCAAGAACGGAAGTTTGCTCAAGCTGGTCCACCCAAGACAATAGAACAGCTTTTAGTAGAATCAGATAAAGAGATGAGGGGAGCTTAAGCATAAGGTCAGATTGGCGCGCGGGAGGGAGTACCTCCCGCGCTTTTTAATACAAAAGAAAAGCCCCGCGCACGGAAGCGGAGCTTCTCGTGGTGGGGCTTGTTTTGGTATGGATACACATCACCAACCAAGGTAGTGGCCTGTTGCGGATCCAATAAATGACAAAAACGACAAGGAGATACCGGTTGCCATAAATTTCCAAGCTATCTCATGATTTACGTCATTTGGGCCACTAAACACCATAGTAAAATAAAAGATAACCTCGAGCGCCATCAACACCAAGCCTAAAAAGAACACAGCAGTTGATATCATCCCTCTCTCCCTAGTTAAACTCTACTCAATTACTACAATACCTATGTTAATAAGTCAATATTTGGATATTGTTATTTGACACCCGCCTCTATTCTGTTAGTATGTGTGGCGAGCCCGGGAGGGCTCGATTTTAGGTAAAAACATGTCTCGCTCGCTTACTAAAGGTCCCTATGTGGACGAAAAGCTGTTCAAAAAGATCTCCGGCAAGAAGCC
>JAGORB010000031.1 GCA_018063065.1 Minisyncoccota bacterium | reverse complement strand
AGTACTTAATGACCCCTTCAATATTTTGAAACTCTACAAAATGCTTATTAACTTTAAAGCCCAAGTCTTGCAACAACTTCAACTCGCCCAACTGCGTCTCCGGCAAGTTAAAATCGGCCTTGGCAATATCGTAAATAAAACTATCCAACTTGCGCTCGGCCACTATTTTAGAATCTAATTGTCTAATGGTACCGGCGGCAATATTGCGCGGATTAGCATATAGGGGCAAATTTTTATCGGCTTGGTCTTTGTTAATTCGCGTAAACTCTTTTTGACCCATCCAAATTTCCCCCTCCACAATTACATTCACCGCCTTTTCTAACTTGAGAGGGATAGAGTTAATGGTCTTAATATTCTGCGTCACTTCCTCACCCACCACCCCATTACCACGCGTGGCCGCTGTTTTAAGCACACCACCTTCATAAGTTAAAACTATTTTAAAGCCATCAATTTTAAGCTCACAAGTGTAAGTTAAGTCACTAGTCTCCGCAAATTTCTTCACCCGTTTATCAAAGGCTCGTATATCCTCTTCATTAAAAGCATCATCAAAGGACCACTGCGCCACCTCATGCTTAACTTTTTTAAAGTTGGCCAGCACTTCCCCCGACACTCTTTTAGTTGGCGAATTAGGGTCAGCTAAATCTGGGTATTCTTCTTCTAGGCGCCGCAACTCCTCTTCCAGCGAGTCATAGGCCTCATCTGAGAGCTCGGGCTGGTCTAAAACATGATAAAGACGCCGGTGGTGGTTAACCAGCTTCTTAAGCTCCTCCAGGCGACGCTTAGCCTCGGCTTTAGTCATTATCCTCGATTATGCCACAGGCCTCGATCCTTTAGTACCCTAACGGGGGCAAGAAGAAGGCACCCTCACTCAAGATCTCACGCTCTACTCGGCGACTATTATTACTGTTTTCACAATCTAAATTGGAACCAGTGGTCACCACTTGTGATAATCTATTATCTTCATCCTCTCCATCTCTTACATACACCGTTGCCTTAACACATAAATTCACTTCCCCTTCACTGGTCTGGAAAGGCAGATTAAATTCTGGCATATCAAAAAACACCTCTCCATCACCCTCATCCGGATCACCGACATTAATATCGTTACCACCACAAGTAATCTCCTCCACCTCTCCAGACAAATAAACTAAATTGTTATCCACATCGACTCCATAGCCACCAAAAACACTCCTATAAAAACCTGTTTCCTCGTCTAATTTGCCATTGATACCCCAATGGAGAATACACTCTTTAGCGGTATTGGCGGCGTAATAAGCCTTCTGTGAAGCGGCGCCAGTTGAGGAAAGAATGATCTGCTTGGCCATAATGGCAGAGAGCCCAAGACCAATAGCCAGGATGATACCGGTAAGTAAAACGGCATAAAGAAGAGCGAAACCAGATTGAGGATTAAGGTTTTTCATCGGTAGATTATAGAATTAAGTTCAAACCGACGAGTTTGAGTCTTATCTTGCCAGAGTACATTGACGGTAACCTTGGCTTCGTCTACCATCCCACCCACTTCTACCGGTTCAATATTAATTTCCCGGGTAAAGATGGTGTAATCAGCTCCTCTCCCTATGTTATAACCATAAAAACCTAAAGCATCGGTAGATAAAAATGGACAACTATATTCTGATTTATCATTTTCTTCAAAATTACCGTCGCCACAACGCTCTATCTCGGTATGACGTCTGGTTTCAATATAACAAGCACTATCATCCATACAGGCCCCTAAATTTCTAAGCCAATATGAGGGACTGTCCGGGTCAGCACTTGCCACTTCACCTTCATCAGCAATGTCCAAGCGTAAGTTATCGCGATAATTAATAATTAATTCTTGCCCTTCTTGAGCAAGGAAGAAGGCAGTAATTTGATTCTTGGCATAATTGGCATTATTAAGAGAGTTGGCAAGTAGCGACAGCGGACCAACTACACCAATAGTAAGTACGGCAATTGCCACAAGGGCCTCAACCATACTGAATCCGGAATTAATAAAAAGTTTTTTCATAATTAAGAATTGGCAGGAACTCGTTCGGAGACAGTGGTTTGAATATTAAAAGTGGTCTCCGTTTTACCCTTACTGGCTACGCCCTTTATAAGGAGAGCGGCCCTAGCTCGGCCACCACCCTCGGGACGATGAATAAAGACAATAAACTCATTAATGGTTACCTCGGGGGCAGTAATAGGCGTCCCAGTGCAACCAAAACCACCGTAACAAGAATAAATCCTTCCCCCGTCTAAATAATAAGTTATTTGTTCATTACTGACAGTGTAAAAATTAACCTGATTACAATCTTCATTGTCATTCCCCTCCGTATTACACTTATAACTGCTGCCCTCACGCATCTTAAGTGCCACTGAGTCGATGGCAAAGTTGAGATTATCCATTACCAAGCGAATGCTCTGGGCCTTGCGATTGGCATTGGCGAGCGTAATGAAAACAGAGGTCACCACCATCGCCACAATGACGAAGATCGCCACCGCTACCAACATCTCCACTAAAGTGAAGCCGGCCTGTTTATTAACTTGAGGTCGAGAAGTAATCATGGAAGAGGAGTGTCAGGATCACAGCTACTGGGAGTAACGGCGATCTGTCCATTATTATACAGGTTAACGGCTCGACATTCGTCTCGCCGACGAGATTTAATAATAATTTGAACCAACTCGGCGCTAATATCTCCACTATTTATCGCAAACACCGGTTCTAACTTAGGGCGAGTAAAGAGGGTATCTAAAGAATTGGTTGGTTGCCAACCACTCTCAGTCTTGTAGAAAATAGCTGGGATAAGAAAGCCACTAGAGATAGTGTAATTTTGTTCTAACTCACAATCTTGATCAAGGAAGTTGGCGCCCTTACAATTAGCCTGTGCATCATAAGTTAAATTTTCATTATTATCGCGGAAGAGTCTGAAAGTATTATTATCAGTCACAAAATGAATGCCGTAAGTGGGGCGACCCTCACCACTACCCACTCGCCCGCCACCGCCAAAGACTTGCGCTCCGCGCAAATGAATGGCCACCTCTTGAGCCACCAGGTCAAGCGAGGTGCGATCGCTAAAAACTGGCAAATTGGCCAA
>JAGORB010000019.1 GCA_018063065.1 Minisyncoccota bacterium | reverse complement strand
GTAATGATCATCACCTACCACGGGGCAGGGATGGTTAAGCTCCAGGTGGGCGAGACCATTGTGGCCGTTAATCCTATTGGTAAAGACTCGGGCACTAAGGTGTCCCGTTTTGGTGCTGACCTGGCCCTCGTCTCCATCCCCGACCCTCGCTACAACGGCGTCGAGAATTTGAGTTATGGTGAGCGCGAGCCCTTCGTTATTAGTGGCCCGGGTGAGTATGAGGTCTCAGGCACCTTCGTCCGTAGTGTCTCCTCCACTGGTCCGAATGGTCTCATTAATACCATCTACACTTTAACGCTCGATAATTTGAATGTGTGCCACCTTGGCGCCTTGGCCAGTGCCGATTTATCTGAAGCGGCCATTGAATCAATTGGCGTCGTCGATATTCTCTTCGTCCCGATTGGCGGTAATGGCACCGTCGAGCCCAAGCTGGCCGAGAAGGTCTCCAACATGATCGCGCCTAAAATGATTATCCCCGTGGAGTGGGAGAGTGAAGCGGAGCTCAAGAATTTTTTGAAGGAGGCAGGGGAGAGCAATCCAGAGCGAGCTGATAAACTAACTCTTAAGCGCAAAGATCTTGAAGGCAAGGAGAGCGCCGTGATGGTTATCAATCAATCCTAAATTTTATGCCGTACCTCTCCCCTTACATTGAGACTCTCCGTCATAAGCCTGAAGCCTTAAAGCAGAAGGTCTCCTTCTTGCTGGCGCTCGCGATCACCTTTATTATCTTCTTTGTCTGGTTGTCGGCGTGGCAGACGGGGAGTGTGGCGGTAGAACGAGAGACCACCGGTCCAGTGGTCTCGGCCGGCTCGGCCTTGGAGCGGGAGTGGACGCGAGTTAAACTGGGCGCCAGTTCCCTCTTCAATTTATTTGAGCGGCGAGTGATTGTGAAATAATTTATATGGCTAAAAAGAGCGACGACAATTTAAATAAGATCCCCGAGCGCCCGGAGGGCGCTGGCGTGGTGTCGCGCGATATTGTCACCGAGATGCGCGAATCTTACTTGGACTACGCCATGAGCGTGATTGTGGCCCGGGCCTTGCCGGATGTACGCGACGGTTTGAAGCCGGTGCATCGGCGCATTCTTTATTCTATGCATGAGCTAGGTCTGACCTCCTCGGCTAAATTTAGGAAGTCGGCCACGGTGGTGGGAGATGTGTTGGGTAAGTATCACCCGCACGGTGATGTAGCTTGTTATGATGCCTTGGTGCGCTTGGCGCAAGACTTCGCCATGCGTTATCAATTGGTGTTGGGACAGGGTAACTTTGGCTCGATTGATGGCGACGCGGCGGCGGCCATGCGTTATACCGAGGCCAAGATGAGTAAGCTCTCGGGTGAGTTGTTGTCGGATATTGAGAAGAAGACGGTAGAATTCATTCCTAACTATGATGGTCAGCACCAAGAGCCAACAGTGTTGCCATCTAAGGTGCCTAACCTTCTACTTAATGGCACGATGGGTATTGCCGTGGGTATGGCCACCAAGATCCCGCCGCACAACTTGGCAGAACTCCTGGATGCCCTCGCCTACTTGGCTGATAATCCGGACGCCAGCGTGGATGATCTTCTGCAATTTGTGCAGGGGCCCGACTTCCCTACCGGCGGACTGGCCTTTGGTTCCAGTGATCTTAAGCATGCTTACGCTACTGGCCGAGGCGGCGTGGTTACACGCGGCGAGGCCGAGATTGTAGAGGAGAAGAGTGGTCAATTTAGAATTATTATTTCTTCCATCCCGTATCAGGTTAACAAGTCCGAGTTGATTATTCAGATTGCCGACTTGGTCCGCGATAAAAAGCTGGAGGGTATTAGAGACATCCGTGATGAATCCACTAAAGAAATTAGAGTGGTGGTGGAGCTTAAGAGTGGTACTCATCCGCAGAAAGTTCTGAATGCTTTATATAAACACACACCGTTAGAGACTACCTTCCACTACAACATGTTGGCGTTGGTAGATGGCGTGCCGCGACTTCTAAACTTGAAGGGCATTTTAGAAGAATTTTTGAAGCATCGTCATGTGATTGTGACGCGCCGCACTCAATTTGATTTAGATGTAGCGCTGGCGCGCGAGCACATTTTACTTGGTCTCAAGATTGCCTTGGATCATATTGATGAGGTCATTAAGACCATTCGTAAGTCGACTGACACCGCTGAGGCTCACGCCAACTTGAGAAAGAAGTTTGGATTGTCTGACTTGCAGGCCACCGCTATTCTTGAGATGCGCTTGCAGAAGCTGGCCGGTCTAGAGCGCCAGAAGGTAGAAGATGAATTGCTGGAGAAGCAAAATTTGATTAAAGAACTTAAGGCCATCTTGGCCGACCCGAAGAAAATTTTGAAGATTATTAAAGAAGAATTCTCGACCCTGGAAGAGAAGTATGCCGACGAGCGCAAAACCAAAATTATAAAAGGGGGAGTGAAGGAGATTAAAGTGGAAGATCTTGTGCCCGAGAAGGAGAATGTCTTGGTGGTTACCGCTGGTGGCTACGTGAAGCGCACTGACCCAGCCGAGTATCGCGCCCAAAAGCGTGGTGGCATAGGTGTAATTGATTTAGATATGAAGGAGGAGGACTTCGTCACCATCTTCCTCACCGCCCACTCGCACTCTGACCTTCTCTTCTTTACTGACAAGGGTAAGGCTTATCAGATTAAGATGTATGACTTGCCGGAGGGTAAGCGAGCCACGCGTGGTAAATCGTTAGCCAACTTCTTGGCGCTTTCAGCGGAAGAGAAGGTGACCTCCGTCTTATCATTGCCTAAAGAACTTAAAGCAGTGGACGCCTTGTCATTGATGATGGTCACCAAGCAGGGCGTGGCCAAGCGGGTGGCCGCCAAGAGCTTCGCTGATGTGCGTCGCTCGGGCATTATTGCCATTAGACTTGATGCCGGCGATGAATTGTTGTCGGTCTTGCCAATGAAGAAGGGTGATGAGGTCTTGCTGGCGACTGCCTTGGGTCAATCAATTCGCTTTAAAGAGTCGGATATTAGAGAGATGGGACGCACCGCCGGTGGCGTGCGGGCGATGAAGCTTGCCAAGAATGATGTCTTGGTAGGGGCCGACGCGATTAATAAAGACTTGGTGTCTACGAGTGAATTCTTGGTGATGAGCGAGAACGGCTTTGGCAAGAAGACTAAACTTAAAGAATATAAAACCCAGAAGCGTGGTGGCTCCGGTATTAAAACGATGAAGATTACCAGCAAGACTGGCAAATTGATGTCCAGTCGGGTGATCTCGGCTCAAACGGAGATTATTGCTATTTCTAAAAATGGTCAGATTATTCGCACCGGCTTAAATGAGATCTCCTCGCTTGGCCGACAAACGCAAGGCGTGCGAATTATGAAGTTGCGTGAAGGGGATAGGATAGCGTCCTTAACTTGTTTATAATATAATTAAGGAGATGGCCTTTGCGTCTCCGGAAATAAATTTGAGCGAGTTGCCGCTCACCGCCGGTTTGAAGGTGGCGGACTTCGGCGCCGGTAGCGGCGCCTACGCGCTCGCTCTCGCTCGCGCCGTGGGCGACAGTGGTAAAGTTTATGCCGTGGAAGTGCAGAAAGAGTTGCTCACGCGCCTCGAGCGCGAGGCGCTCTCGGCGCGTCTCACCAACATTATCCCGCAGTGGGGTGATATTGAGGTCGTTGGCGGGAGTAAACTCCATGATCAGAGTGTGGACTTGGTCTTAATGTCCAACATTCTCTTCCAGCTCGCCGGCTCGTACTCGGCCGGCCTCGAGGCCAAGCGCGTGTTGAAGCCGGAGGGCAAGCTTGCCATCATCGAGTGGGACGGCGCTTACGGCGGCTTGGGTCCCTTGCCGGACAAGGTGGTTAAGCCGGAGACCGCCAAACAAATTATGACCGAGGCCGGATTTAACTTTATGCGAGAATTCTCAGCCGGGGATCATCATTATGGTTTAATTTTTAATTTGCAGTCATGAACTTAAGCCCCTTTCATTTAATTATTCTGGCCGTTTGCGGCTTATCGATCTTTTTGGGCTTGCTCGTTTTCTCGGGCACTATCCCCGGCTTCCGCGATACACCCGGCGGGACCTTGGGCACGGTCATTATGTGGGGCCCAGTGCCGGAGGAGACGATGGAGCCGCTCGTTAATGATTTTAATAAAGCTAATTCTGACCAATTCACTTTAGCTTACGAGTATCATCCTTCCACCAGCTTCGAGGCCGAGTTGTTGGAGGCGCTCGCGACCGGTCAGAATCCCGATTTAATTATTTTCTCCAGTGATATTTTTTATCGGCAGGGGAGCAAGCTCTTACCTATCCCCTACAGCGCTTTACCGGAGCGTGACTTTAAAGACACCTTCGTTGAGGCGGGCGAGATTTATTTAACTCCGGTCGGCTCCTTGGCCCTGCCTCTACTCGTTGATCCATTAATGATGTATTACAATCGCAGTCTCTTAAGTGGCGCGGAGATCTCGGTACCACCCGCCACTTGGTCCTTGTTCCGCCCGGCCGTAGAGAAGATTAACTTGGTAGATAACAATAAGGTGATTACGCGCACCGCTGCGGCGATGGGTGAGTTCAGTAATAATCGCCAGGCCAAAAATATTTTGTCTCTATTATTACTGCAGGCCGGCACACCTATCTCTCGCCTCACCGAGCGCGGTTACACCTCAGCGCTAGCCGATACCACCGGCGGGACGATCTTACCAGGGCAAGCGGCCTTGGATTACTTTGCTCAATTTGCCGATCCGGGCAAGACCAGTTACAGCTGGAATCGTTCCTTGCCTGAAGCCCGCGACTCCTTCGCCGCCGGCATCTTGGCCACTTACTTGGCGCCGGCCAGTGATCTTTCGGCCGTGCGCGCCAAGAATCCCAATCTCAACTTTGATATTACTTCGGTACCTCAACGCGATAACAGTCGCCGCTTAACCGTGGCCAAGGTCTATGGTGTGGGTATCTTGCGCCAAGCGCCCAATTTGCAAGCGGCCGCGGTAGCGGCCTTGGCGCTCGCGAGCCAAGATCCACAGAAGGCCCTCGCCCAGATTACCGGCCTGCCACCGGCTCGTCGTGACCTCCTCGCCGAGGGGGCCAGCGACGCTTACCAAGACGCTTTTTATCGCTCGGCCATCATGGCCGTGTCGTGGGTTGATCCGGACCCGGTCGCGACGGAGCGCATTTTTGGCACCGCGACGGAGCGGGTAACGACCGGTCAGGCCACGGCCTTTGATTCTATTAATAGAGCCGGCCAAGAATTAAAGGCCATCTTCGGTAATTAATTTTTATGAAGACTCATCTACTCGCCTTCCTCATCCTCCTCGCCGTCGCTATCCCCGCCGTCTCCCTGGCTCAACAAGCCGGGAGTGCTAAGTTGATTCCTTGCAGTATTGAGAATGCCTTTACCGAGTGTACTTTTGAAAAATTATTTGGTATTTATGGCGGGGAGGACGATAGTTTGTTTGGCAGAGTGTATAAATTTATAGTTTTTAAATTAGCGGTCCCAGTGGCTACCATTGCCATTTTGGTGGCAGGACTAATGATGGCTACGAGCCAGGGTGATCCTGGTAAACGGAGTAAAGCTAAGACTATTCTCCAGTATGCGGTAGTAGGGCTTATTATTACTTTGGCCTCCTATCTTATTATCAAGACTATTGTTAACACCTTAGTGGAGAATAATGAGGTGGGGAGTAAACTTAAACTTAAGTAAATATTCTAGTATAATTATTTTATGAACCCTTTTGATGGAACGCTTGAAGTTTTTCCCGAGGTCTTAAACAATTTTAACGGTGTTACAGGCGGAGCTCCCGGTGGAGTCTCTGGGGGGGCTCCGGGTCCTTCGGGACAAATAGTTAATCCCATTAAATACAATGATCTGATGAGTTTTATTAATGCTTTAATCGAGATCGTTATCCAGATTGGGACTCCCATTCTGGTATTAGCGGTTATTTACGTTGGTTTCTTGTTTGTCCAAGCTAGTGGTAAGCCCGAGAAGTTGAATGAGGCCAAGAGTGCTTTGGTATACACGCTTATTGGCGCCGCCATTGTGCTGGGAGCATTCATAATCTCGGCCGCCATTAAAGGTACCGTGGATCAATTATCAATTTAAAATAATTTTATGAAGAGTAATTTAAAGTTTTGGTTTATAAACATTGCCTTAGGGCTGGTACTTTTATCACCACTGGCGGGCCAAGCCGCGGACTTGGATTTTAGTGGTTTTGACCGAATCCTTAATCAGGTGTCTACTATGCAAGATTCTAATTCAGAGAAGACTTTTAGTGGCATAGTTAGTTTAATTATCAACAGTATTTTAGACCCAGTTATTATTCTCCTTATTGCCCTAGCTCTAGTTTACTTTATGTGGGGAGTGCTCTTGTATGTTAACAAGGGTTCCGAGGGTGGAGACCGCACTAAGGGTATTCAAATGATGAGTTATGGCATCTTGGCCATCTTTGTGATGGTCTCGGTCTGGGGATTGGTTTATATCCTTATACACACCTTCGACCTAAATAATGCCAAACCCCCTGTTCCTAAACTGCCTTCTTGATATATAATAGAAGAGTAGAAGTTATTAATAACCATATATAAAGCTTATGTTAAAGAAATCACGTTGGATCCTGCCTTACGCCTTAACCGCTTTGCCTGTTTTGGCCTTGGCTCAGTTTGGTAACCTCGAGCAAAGCTTCGAGACCATCATCGATCTTATTAATAGTATTATCATCCCGCTCATTGTGGGTATTGCCGGTGTTTACTTCATGATCGGTGTGATCAAGTATGTTACCAGTGGTGATAGCGAGGAGGGCCGTAAGGGCGCTCGCAACATGATGATCTGGGGTATTATTGCCCTCTTCGTTATGATCTCGGTCTGGGGATTGGTTAATATCTTAATCGATACCTTCAACTTCAGCGAGAATACTATCCGTCCTAGCGACTTGCCAGAGATCCCTACTCGTTAAATTAAATTCATGAATAGTGAGGAGCAAGTAGCTGCGGTGCAGATACCGCTGATTGGCAAGATTAATGACTTTATACTAGAGCCGCTAATTCTCTTACTGATTGCGGCGGCGGTAGTTACCTTCACTATAGCGGCCCTAAATGTGATAAGCACCAGTGTGGATAAGAAGGTGGAGGCGACTAAGTACCTAGTCTGGGGGATTATTGGACTCTTCATCATGATCTCGGCTATTGGTATCCTTAATGTCGTCTGCAGTACTATTGGCTGCGCTTAGAAGGTAAGTAAATTCTGAAACGAAAAATCGCCGCGCTGTCCCTAAGGGACTGCGCGGCGATGTGTATAACAGACTTGGGTAACTTACTGCCAGGTGATAAACACCTTGACTGGTTTTGGATCCAGGGACATGAAGCGATACTTCCGTTCTTCCCAATGACGATCATTCACAAAATTGAGGTCTTCGGGCGAGCTTTTTACTTCTCCACTTTGGGAGCTCTCTACTTTGACCCAGCCTTTTTCTGACGGAGAGGCGGATGTGGTCCAAAACTTCATCTCGGTTTCTTTCGAAATCGTGACCCAGTCAGACCACTCGTTTAAAGGTGCTTCTATCTCCTTTTCTCCCGGCCTCCCGATGGTATTGGTGTCTTCTTTCACCTCTCTTTTTTCGGCTTCCCGCAATTTCTGGAGATTGTCCCACTCGGTGGCAAGATCCTTGCCGGTAGGAGTGTAGTTGAGAAACCACCCGAATCCTACCAGCAAGAGACCGAGGACACAGACGGTTTTTAAAAACCATCCGTCCCGATGTGCTATCAACGCCATAATAATAATCACGACATTGATGCCCATCACCGACTGCCAGTTTGTCCAACCCCACCCATAGAAGGCGGGGAAGAGGAGTGTCAGGGCAATGTTTACTCCTAACAAGATTAGCAGAGCACTCCACCAAGAAGTTTTCTTACTCTCCTTCTTCTTGTCTGGTTTCTTTCCGGGTTTTTTGTCTCCATCTTTTTCCCCGGGTTCGTCCACCTTCTTGTAGAAGGGTACCCATGAAGGTGTTACATAGGGTAGAATTTGCGGAAGGTACTTTGCGATTTCCTTCTTGTACTTCCGCACAGCCCACACGATTACCGCGGCAGAAATAATCAGAATCCCAATTGATGTGTCACTCATATCTGTTCATCCTCTGGCTTTTTCTCCATTCCTTTGGCTACCACCTTTCCCGTGGCGGCCAGTTCTGCTACCAGCCCTTGTAAGCTTCCGGACCCGCCCAAAATGACGTGGTTACCGCTAGCTAAACCTGTTTTGACAGCTTCAATGGCTAAAACTTCACGACCATTCGCGTTCAATTTTTCCATTTCTTTTATGCCGTCGGCTTCGGCCAGAAGAATAGCCTTACGTGCATTCGCTTTGCCTGCGCCTTGTTCGGTGAGATATACTTTCTCACCTGCGCCTTCGTTCTTGCGAGCTTCGGCCAAGGCAATACTTTCAGCAATTGCCTGCATCTTGACATTTAGATCATGGCCGAGGCCAAAGGGCTTCAGTTTCAGATCGTAAATGTGAATTCCCCACTCTTTTGTCCCTCCTTTTTTTGTAGGATGTTTATCCTGGAGGAACTTGAAGAGGTTTTCTTTCGCCATCCTTCCTAAGATGTCCAAATTGTTGTTGGCACGAGCCAGGGTTCCAACTTGGAGGAGACTTACCAACTCAGAGGTGGCATAGTCTCCTAACTGTCTTTTTATCTCCTCCAGATTACCAAAAGTAACGAAGGCATTAGAAGGATCAATCACCTGGAAGGGAAGAACGAAGGACAGAGTAGTGGTTACTCGACGACGGAGGGGATCCTTCTCTCCATTTTTAGTATCCCCTTGTGTTGCCGAAGGACGCATTCGTCCATCTTCGTTTTTTCCCTCAGGATCTTCATCATTGAAGGTTACCCGAATCGGTCGAACGTGTGGCTTACCCCTTGAAGTCAATTCCGCGGGGAGAGGTTTTTCCTTCCCCTTTTTTATTTTGCCGTTCTCGTCTTTCTCGTCCGGATAACTTTCGTCAAAGATTTGCTCGGGTTCACCGGGCAATTCGATCTGTTGAACCGTCGTGGGAAAGTCAAAGACTTCACCCAAGATAAATGGTACGAAGACCATGGTTCCCGATGCTTCAAAGAGAGGTTTTCCTAAGAAGACAATCAAGACTTGCCGATCGGGATTAATTACCTTGAAGCTTAAGATGGCGTAGGCCACCGTCGCTGCCAAAATGATCAATCCATAATTGTGGCCGTCTTTTCCTGGAGCAACAGGTTCCCAATAAAGGAAGCTGAAGACCAGTGGAAGAATAAGGAAAAGACCGATGATCAAGGCATACCCAAGTTTTTGTCCTAGGGTATTGATATCTTCTTTCGAAGTTTCTTCTGCAGGCGGAATTGTATCTCCGTTTCCGTTGCCATTCTGGTTCCCGTTATGGTTACCATTAGGCGCCGGCGGTTGAGGATTACTGTTCTGGCGTTGTTGGTTGAATTTCTTCAAACTACTCCAGAAGGCTCCCCATAAATCCACAAGATACCAAAACCAGCTCATAATTTTCTCGCTTTCTTTTAGCTCCCGGAGGAGCGTTAGTTACCCATGTCAATGTTCTAACGGGGAGGGGATAATAGCCCCACCACCGAATACATTTCTCAATATATTTTTAAAGTGTGTTACCACACTTGTCTACCTTCCATTATATCACCTTTATGCCTAAAAGTCAAGTAAAGTCGGGGAGTAAAAAAGAGCCTAAATTAAGGCTTAAATAAGGTAAAAGTTGTGGGCGGGAGAGGACTTGAACCTCCACGGATTGCTCCACTAGCTCCTAAGGCTAGCGCGTCTGCCATTTCGCCACCCGCCCATTACGAATTTCTTCGCTGTCCGCCCAGTAGTCGCTGTCTCACTTCGTGAGAACCAGGCAGCTCCTTCTGGATCAGAGCGTGCCACCGCACGCCATTATTGGTACGGACAGCTATCGCTGTCCGCCCAGTAGGATTCGAACCTACGACCGTACGCTTAAGAGGCGTCTGCTCTACCAACTGAGCTATGGGCGGAAATTATTTAATTTTACGCACGGTGCCCGGGGTGGGACTCGAACCCACAAGGCTTGCGCCAACAGATTTTAAGTCTGTCGTGTATACCATTCCACCACCCGGGCTTGTTTGCGGCCAAGGGAGGCCTGGGCGGGAATTGAACCCGCGTATAAGGGTTTTGCAGACCCTTGCCTTACCACTTGGCTACCAGGCCACTACTTCCCAAGAGTATACATATTTTTTATTGACTGACCAAGTCGAAGGTTTGGATAACATCGCCGCTGGCGATGGTCCACTTGGATTCTACCACCGCGCCAAATTGCTGACCCTCGGTGACCGTGGTCGCCTTCTGCTTGGCTTGCTCCAAGTCAGTCAGGCGGCCACGGCCAATCTCGGTACCGCGGCGCAAGATCTTAACTTCGCGGCCGCGCTTCAACTCGCCCACCATTACTTGGCCACCAATCACTTGCTTGTCCTTGGTCTGGCTAAATAATTTTAAGATCTTGGCTTCACCGGCCGAAGTCTCCACGGTTTCCTTCGGGCGGAGTTCTTCCAACTTTTCTAGCAGCCACTCTGACAGTTTATAAATAATATTATTAACTTCAATCGTGAGGCCCAAGCGCTCGGCCAAGTCGCTGGCGCCCTTCTCCACTTTAACATTAAAGCCAATGATTAAAGTCTGGGCATTACCCATTGCCAACTTAACATCATTCTCGCTGACGGCGCCCAAGCCCTCGCTCACCACCTTAAAGCCGGTGCCGGCAATTTCTAACTTCAACACTTCTTTGCGCAAGGCATCCAAGGAGCCGGTTACGTCGGCTTTAATAATCAGCGGCAGGGTATTGGTGCGTGTTAAAGTCTCGGCACCAGTAGCCGTAACTGGTTTATAATTCTCGGCTGCTTGCTCAGCCACTTTTTTATCAGTGTAGGCCGAGAAGACTTCGCCCACCGCCGGAATGTCAGTAAAGCCGTACACTTTAACCGGCATTGATAAGCCAGCTGTCTTTACCATCTCGCCTCGATAATTTTCTAACTTCTTTATTTTAAGCGCTTGATCTCTTACCACTAACCATTCCCCAGTGTTTAGAATGCCATTTTTAATAATTAAAGTGGCGGTGACGCCCACCTTGGGGTCGCGATTGGCTTCCAATAAATAACCACTGGCCGGACCCTTATCTTCGCCGGTTAAACTTTCCATTTCTGTTACCAATAAAATTAAGTCCAGCAAGTCGTCTACACCTTCACCGGTTTTGGCTGAGATATTGGCCGACGGGATCTTGCCGCCATAACTCTCCACCAAGATATTATTCTCGGCCAAGCTTTGCTTAGTCCGCTCCACATTGGCATTGGGACGATCAATTTTATTAATCGCCACAATGTAAGGCTTGCCGGCGGTGACAATGGAGTTAAGCGCTTCTAAGGTCTGCGTCTTCACGCCTTCCTCCGCCGAGACTACCAAGATCGCCAAGTCGGCAATAACGGCGCCGCGCTCCCGGATCGCGCTAAAGGCCTCGTGGCCTGGCGTGTCTAAGAAGGTAATCTTCTTTTTATCCTTACCTTCACCTCTCTCTACTTCATAAGCGCCGAGGTGTTGAGTAATACCGCCAGCCTCACCTTCTGCCACTTTGGTGTGACGAATAAAGTCGAGCAAGGTGCTCTTGCCGTGGTCAATGTGACCCATCACTACTACAATTGGTGGTCGGTTAGTCGGCATAATCTTCTAATTTATTTTTAGCGGCTTTAGTAATGGCCTCGCGTTC
>JAGORB010000030.1 GCA_018063065.1 Minisyncoccota bacterium | reverse complement strand
TGGTACGGTGGGCTTAAGCGGTAAGGTGACCGGGGCCCATGTCCACTTTGAGGTCCGCGGGGCCACCAATCCGTTTTAATAAATTTAGCTTTACTTGGTAGAAAATACCACCTAAAGGTCGAAAAACTCCCGCCATCCGGCGGGCGTTTTGGTTTTGACTTAATTATTTTAAGCTGGTAGTAATGTGGATGGAAGGAGGCTAATAATATGCCTTATAAACCATCAGCGGCTGAGTTGAGAAGAATTATAGAAGAAGTGTTTGAGATGGGTATGTATATTCCCGAACTCGACGAAACGGATTTTGTGGAGCGTATACACGATGATCACGATGGATCGGGACAAGGAAGATTGCAAATCTCCATACTTCCACACGGAGGGGATATGCTGGTATCCACCGACAAGCACCAAGGACCACCTTTGCGTTTTAGGTCGGTAAATGGAGGCACTCAAAGTTTTCGTACTCACATGGCTCTGCGTATCTTAATGTGGGCCATGATTCGTGATGAACAAGATCGTCCCCAAAGACCGCGCACTTAATCAGTCAGCATTTGTAAGCCTGCGATAATATCAATGGCTTTTATTATTTCCTTGGTCTGTATTGTAGGGCCTCCAGCAGATGGGGTTCTTCGATATTTTCGGCGCCGGCTAAGTCGGCAATGGTGCGCGAGAGTTTAATAATGCGGTGATAAGCTCGAGCCGAGAGATCAAGGCGCGTGGCGGCGTCGTTTAAAATTTTAGTCAGCTCTGGGGTGAGCGGCGCGAAGTGGCGTAAGTCTTTAACTGTCATCTCGCTATTGGTTTTAATATTTAAACCGGCGGCTCTAAATCTTTTTAATTGAATGTTGCGCGCCTTCATTACCCGCTCGCGTACGCTCGCGGAACTCTCTCCATCTTCCAGTTGCGAGAGCTTCTCCGGGCTCACTTGCGGCACATTTAGCCAGACATCGATGCGATCAATAATCGGGCCCGAGATCTTCCGTTCATAGCGCGCCAAGGTGGCCGAGGAGCAAATACACTCTCGCTCTTTATGACCCTTGTAGCCGCAGGGGCATGGATTCATCGCCGCGATTAAAATAAAGTTGGCCGGGAAGGTAACCGAGCTCTTGGCCCGCGCCACACTAATCACTTTATCTTCCAAGGGTTGGCGCAATGATTCAATCACCCGCTTCTCAAACTCGGGGAACTCATCTAAGAATAAGACCCCGCGGTGCGCCAGCGTAATCTCGCCGGGCTTGGGCCAAGCGCCACCACCCACTAAAGACACATAACTAGAAGTGTGATGGGGCGAGCGGTACGGCGGATGAATAATCAACTCCTCCTTCAGAGCCCCCGCCGCCGAGTGAATGCCGGTCACTTCAATTGTTTCGGTAAGTGGCAGGGACGGCAAGATCCCGGTGAAGGCCTTGGCGAGCATGGTCTTGCCAGTACCCGGTGGGCCGCTCATCGCCACATTGTGTCCGCCGGCGGCGGCAATTTCTAACCCGCGTTTGGCGGTGGCCTGCCCCTTCACCTCGGCGAAGTCGGTGGGCGCAATTACTTGCTCGGGGTTAATAGTGGTCGGCTCCACCGCCGTTAACAACTTTTTAATCTTCTTAGTCTCGCTGGGCTTGGTGTCTAAGTGCTCAATTATTTCTTGCAAAGTGGCCACCGGATAAATAGCGAGGTCATTAATTAAAGAGGCTTCTTTGGCATTGTCGGTAGGGATGAAGAGTTCTTTAAAGCCATTCCTCTTGGCTCGCTCGGCCAAAAGTAAGATGCCCTTCACAGGTCGCAAGCGTCCGTCGAGGGCCAACTCGCCTAAGAATAATTTCTCTTGTGGTTCAAATTTAACTTCATCACTGGCCAGCAGGTAGCCCAAAGCAATTGCTAAATCAAAAGCTGTTCCCTCCTTCTTCACATCCGCGGGCGCTAAAGAAACGATGATCTTTTTATTCCCCTTCTGGGGCGCTTTGAAGCCGGAGTTTTTAATCGCCGCATTAATCCTGTCTCTCGCCTCCTCCACCGCCTTGTCGCCAAGGCCAACAATATTGAAGGAGTGCAGGCCCTTACCAATATCTGTCTCGACATCAATTAAGTCGGCCGACAGGCCGACTAGTTGAGCAGTGTAAACTCGCGAGAGCATAGTCTTAGCGATCGCTTAAGTCGTTCAAGTGAGCCTTACAAGTGCGCGCCGCCGGATTAGCCTCCAGGCGATCTTCTTCAATTGGTTCGCCACTTATCTCGCACTTACCGTAAATTCCAATCTCTATTTTTTTTAAAGCTGTTTCTACTTCTCCCAATCTAACTTCTAAAGTATGTTCAGTGGCTCGGCGCTCCTCCAACTCTTCAAATTTCTCGGCCACATCCTCGCGGGTATCATTACCGGCATTCTCGGGTACTCCTTCCCACTCACCATTATCACCTCGCCGACGGCCAATATTACTTAACTCTTCTAAAAGGGTCTTTTGTTCGGCAAGGAGCTTGTCCTTGTAGTGGTCAATATTCATAACCCAATTATAGCAATTAGCGGCGGACGGGCAATGGTGTCCGGAAGAGGCCCAAGATCTTCTCGAAGGCCTCCTCGCTCTCGGTCATCACCAAGGTCTTATCATTTAAGAAGGCGTAAAGCATAATCACCTCCCCCTCCGGTGTCCGGATGGTCATCACGTCTACATTGCTAATTACCTCGGGGGTAAAGTCGAGATCGCGCACTTGCCGACTGAAGTCTAAATTGTTAACCAGGGGCGAGAAGAGAGTGTCAGCCACCTGACTCCCCGATTGACTAAGGGTGGTACCGGCGCGCTCGTAAGAGTTGATGGTAAAAATATAAAAGAGCGCTGGACGCGAGGCCTGATAAAGGCCGAGCATAAAGTTGTCGCTAAGCGCCAAGCGGAAGTCGAAGGGCAGTGCCAAGTCGAGAGCCGCTAAATAGCGAGTTAAACCCACGACCGTTTTAGAAGTGGCATTGCCGGTGCTCTCGTCCACCTCCAAGGCTTCAGTTGGATAAATATTGGCAATTGGTCCACCACCGGCTCTGGCCACGGCATAAGTGCTGGCCGCTTGCGCTCGTTGACCTTGCACTTCTTCTCGTAAGATTAAAGAATTTTTGCCCGTTAAATAAAGTTCCACATTGCTCTCGGCCGTGATAAGCGAGGTCACAGTCACAGCCGGCAAGTCCACACTCACTGGGCCTCTAATGGCCAAGTACCAAGCGGCGAGCCCAATCGCACTACCGAGCAAGACTAAGGTGAGAGTACCGAGGATAATTA
>JAGORB010000003.1 GCA_018063065.1 Minisyncoccota bacterium | reverse complement strand
GACTTAACTCCAAGCTTACAGACGCCTTGTTTGGGCGGTTATTACGGGCCTTAAATTATTAAATAAGTTGAGAGATTACCAAGAAGGCCGCAATAATAAGCAGGCAAATAACGAGCACTGATTCTTTAAGATTATCCATGGGTAGATTATTACCCTAGATTATAACACCGTAAATTTAGTTTAGAGTAGGGGCTTCTGATCCTCGTCCACTTCCTCACCAGGGATGAAGGTCCCCTCAATATCCGTCTCTTCAAAGTGAGGTGGGATAATAATCTCGGTAATGCCGGCGTGCTTGGCCTCTTCTAATTTCTTAGCCAAGCGCTCACGCTCATCAAGCAAGTAAGCGATGATGAGGATGAGGATAATGATGGCCAGTAAGCACCACCAGTCTTTAAGGAAGTTAAGAGCACCTACCGCAGCTGCTTCAAAGAAGTTAGGAATGTCTTGAATAGATGGAGTGGTTGAAGAAGTGGAAGTGGAGGTGAAGCCCTCTACCTCGCCGGTAGCCGGATTATAAACCGGATAAATATTGCTCAAGTCTAAGTCATTGCCCACGGTGTGTCGGCAATAAATTTGATTGATAGTTAAAGTAGTAGTGATATACACATAACCAGTAGAGTCGGTAATGGCCCACGGCGTTAAGACCGCGCCCAAGTAACGCTTCTGGAAGATGGATACCGCCTCAAAGTCGTGTTGCTCGTAAATGCCGTTAACCGAAAGGTCGAAGCCCTCGAAGGCATTTAAGAATACCTCGAGCTTGGTCACCTCGAACGGATCATTGGCATAGCCAAGCCGAATAAACTTTTTCAAATAGACTTCACAAGCGGCTGGGAGAGGATCATTGTCCCGATCGCGGTTGCGACTGCCACCCCCGCCGCCTCCGCCATTACCACCGCCGCCGTTGCTGCCGCCACCACCATCGTTAGAAGTGGTAAAGCTGTTCTCACCACTAACTACGTCGTCGTCATCACCGCCACAATTCTCGGTGCAACCGCCGCCGTTATTTAAAGTATTAAAAGAATTCTCCCCACTCACCACTTCATCGTCGTCACCGCCACAGCCGGAAGTACAACCGCTATCGGACAAGGTCCGGAAGTTGTTCTCACCGCTGACTACCTCATCATCGTCATCACCGCCACAGCCGGAAGTACAGCCGCCATTGGGCAAGGTAGTGAAGGTGTTCTCGGGGCTAACGGTCTCGTCGTCATCGCCACCACAGCCGGAGGTACAACCGCCGGTAGGAAGAGTGTTGAATTGGTGCTCAGTGCTAGTAGAAGTGTCGTCATCACCATCGGTAGTGAAGGAACCTTCGTCATCATCAGTAGGAGTAGTAGTAAACTGATTCTCACCAAGAGTGGAATTGTTGGTAGGCTGGCTGGCAGTAGTGCCGCCTTGCTCATCAGAGATAGCAAAGGAATTATCAGAATTGTTGGTCATGGCCTTAGCGGCTTGCACCACCTCAGGCGTTACCTCCAACTCCACTACCTCCTCAACCCCGACGTTATCAGTCGGGGTCCCGACCTCTTCGAGCGTCGGGATTACTTCCTCAACCACTTCTACTACCGGCTCTTCAGTCGTTACTTCCTCCACCACTTCTGTCTCTACCACCTCCTCCACTGCCTCTTCAGGCTCGGGGGAAACATCATTTGTTTCAACAACTTCGACCGTTGGGGTTTGATTCTCCGGTTGAGAAATCTCATCGGCTGCCAAAGCCAAAACCGGGGAAACGGACACTAAAATAAGCCCTACCACTAGGAGGGTTCCCAACTTGCTCAAGAATAGGTTGTTTTTGCTCATTTTGTTGTGTCGCTTAAAGCTAAACTGGCTGTGAATAATAAAAACCAAACATCTAACTAAAAGCTCACAAACAAAGTAGATCTAGTTATGTCCCCTCTGGGACTAAAGACCGTGTATCGCTGGCCAAATTACTACCACACGTTTAAAAATTGGCAAGAGATTAAAAAATGGCTTAAAATAAGGATTGTCTTATAGACCACTCTCGTCCTATACAGACAAAGGGTGTTTACAACAAAAGATATATTAGAGTTTTTAACACTATTTAAAACTGCTCAAAAAGGTTTAATAAAAGACAAAAAGGACATGAGCATTAGAGCCATATATTCCTTTATCCCCCTCAATCTCATTTGACACAATTGATTAAATATGGTTATCTAGAGTTAGACAGATTGTAGGGGCTGTATCCCCTAGCTGACAATTTGGATAGAAAAAGAAAAGGAGAGGGTAATGAAGACGCGGCTAGTATCCCTGATGATGGTAATGCTTTTGGTCCTTACGCCGGCATGGGCGGACACGGACCCATTGGCACCGATCTGGCAGGGATTACAAAAGATCGAGAAGATCACTGTGAAGCAAGCGGCGAAGGAAACCCTACAGGCACTTGTTGCCAATAACCCCACCGTCTTCATTAAGATGATGAAGAAGACCTTCAGCAAAGCGGAGGATAGAACGCTACCGGGCTACAAGGTTTTTAAAACCGAGGCAGTCTCTACGCCGGCGATAGCGGGAGAATATGGGGAGCGACCGATACTTTATGTCGCTATCAATCCGCGAGATCTTAGCGACCGCCAATGGGGTATCCTAATCTTCCCAGGAACGGCGAACGAGCGGTTCCTGGGTTGGTACACCTGGGAAATTTGAATTGCAGTGTGAGTTAGAGCGCCAAGGTCAGTAAGACTTGGCGCTCTTTTTATTTATCCAAAAAGCAAAAGGCCCCGTAATTACGGGGCCTGGAACAAGTTAAGACAAATTTATTCAACCCAATACAACTGGAGAGGCGCCAAATAAACTGTCCCTAAGGAGTAAGGCCCGTAATAAAACGTACCTTGTCGCCGGAGGGGATTACTCACGTCACGGTAATAAATAAACTCATCCGGCATGCCACCTTGTGACTTAACGGGCACATCGGCACGATATACTCGCCAGCCATTATAGGTGTATGGGCCAATATCCATATCCACCATCCTGATCTCCTTAACCTTATAGCCCGTCCAATTAATCAGGTTGGCCGCGAGAATAGTGTCTTGCCGCGCTTGGAATGGGACCATCTTCTCGCCCCAATTAAGCGGAAAGTAATGGAGATAGACCCCACTACGACCCGTTTTTAATTCAATTTTGGAGTCGTAGCCCATGTAGCCAGCGAGGGTGGTGTTATTAAAGGGATACCAACGCCCATCTGTACCCTTCCATCTCCCCTTCAACCAGCCGTCGTCGATGGCCTGCTTAACAGAGTAGAATTGACTCCCTCGGGCCAAATAAGCGGTAACAAACGGCGCCGGATAGCGAGGCTTAATGCTCTGCCACCCGCCTTCAGGGTAAATTGGCTGGACTTGTTTAATGGTCTCGAGCCGACTCTCAATGAAGAGGGTGGGGATGCAGTAATCGAGGGCCCGCTTCAACTCCAACTTGGTCTCATAGGCCGTCACGTCCGGCGGGAATGGCGCCCTCCACTTCATCTCAAAATGCAGATGGGCAGAAGATCCATTCCTAGCTTGGGTATAGAAACCGTTAGCATTCCCTATAGTACCTACGGCTTGCCCCAACATTACTGTCTCGCCAACCCCGACATCTATCCGCTCCAAGTGAGCGTACACAGCGTAGACAATTCTGAAGTCGGGTAAGACATACGCAATAACCAACACTTTTCCCCACGGGTGTAGATCTTCAATATCATAAACCCGTACCACCTTTCCAGCGGCGATGGAATAGACTGGCTTTCCCATATCAGAATTTACATTAGCGCCAGGAGGAATCCTTAAATTTATATCCACTCCATAATGATGACCTCTTTCGACTCCCAAATCATCCACAAAAAAATCGAATACTTCTTGAGCATGATAATAGTCTTCATACGGTTTAACCGGCCAAGTGAAGTCAGTGGCTACCGGGTCGGCCAACAAGGCCGACAACACCAATAAAGATGCCAACATCTCTCATACCTCCCATTCTTGTTGTAAGATCAACCCACCAAAATATAGGACGTTTACTAGAAAACTTCAAGTGTCTCCATCATCCTATCTATATACCAAAGGGTAGATTCATCCCCTCCTCCCCCTAAAGCATAGGATATACCATTAACTTCAAAAAAATAGCCACGATGATCTGAACTATTAGTTACAGTAAATATCTTAAATACGTCTTTGCTATTTAAAGTAATTTTTTCAAATTTTATATCATTTTTTAATTCAAATTTATTTAAATAAGAATCAAGATCTAGATCATGATAGATATTTAAAACTATTTTTGAATCCACTCCATACGGACTAAACCCGACAAAGATGTCTCCGCTTACATTATTTTTGAAAATTTTTATAAATTCCCAGTCAGATGGGTACTGGATTTGGAAGCCGTATTTAAAGTTGCGGTACAGATTCCACTTGGGGTCCGCGGTGGGGAGGATCTGGACCTCGCCGTCCTTGGGCCTCTCTTGGTAAACCATCTCTCTTACTTCCTCTTCTTTATCTTGAGCCGGCTCGGGTATCTCAAATAACCAAGAGATCTGGGGCCAATAGTAATAAGCAGACGCACCCCCTACTATTATCAATAACCCTAAAATTTTAAGATAGAGTTTATTTTTCATAATTATTCAGCGGGGACTGGATCCGGAGTTGCCTCAGGTTCCGGTTCAGTCCCTCCATTGTCAGTCGGGATCTCGGCGGGTGGAGTTTCCTCAACTACGGGTTCTTCAATCTCGGGTTCAGGAGTGGCCCCTCCGTCATCCGTCGGGGTCTCGTCGCCAGTAGGCTCCTCGAGTGGTGTAGAAGAAACGGTTTCGTCAGTGGTCGTGGCGGTGTCGTCCGTACTAGTGGCCGTGTCATCGGTGGTGGTGGAATTGTCGTCATCGTTATTAATATGATCCAAGAAGTTGATATCGGCACTGCGCAAGATATCTCTCAAGTCATCTTGATCAATACAGACATTACCCACGCACAACTCCTCGGTCTGAATCTTCTTAGCCGTGAGCGTGCCATCCTCTCCAATACTCCAATTGCCCGAGGCACTGGTAATGGACTTAACATTAAGCAAGTCTTGATTGTTAAGATTGAGCAGGCCGAAGGGGGTAAGATTGCCGGTCTCCTCATCTAAGGACCACATGGTAGTGGAGGTGGAAGTGAGGTCCGAGATCTCCTCAATCTGCAATTGTTGCTCTTTAATTGCTTGGATTATGATTGGACCCAAGCGATCATAAGTAAGACCAAGATAAGTACCATTGGTGTCTACTAACTCCGGGAAGAGGGGCAAAACTTCCTGCGCAATCAAACCAATTTCATTGCGCTTAGTGCCCTTAAAGTTATAAGTATAACCGGTTAAATTTAAGAGCTTCTCTAGTGCCCCTTCTATCGGCACAATATTCTCCTTCAGCCTAATATCGGAGTTGGCTGTCCACGAGGTGGCGTCTTGGGCAATGTACACACCATTGTCGGTATCATCGTCGGTAATATAGAAGCGGTCGTTGGTGTTGTCGTTATAAATAGTCCAGCGCATGGTCCCCGCCTCTTGGAGTTGAATACCAGGGTTGCTGGTACCCGGGCCCAAGGTTACTTCACCACCATCGGCTACTTTAAAGACAGGAGTACCAGCATCTAAGAAGCGAGCGATGTCGGCGGTGCCACGCTGGTCAATCATTAAACCAATATTTGAGGCCGAAGAAGAAGCAGATAACTGGGCGCCCGGCGTAGTAGTACCCACACCCCAGAAGCCAAGATCTGTAAGAACTGCTCCCTCCTTGGTACCACCATTATCAGTAAAGAATCTCAATTTACCCGTAGTGGCGCCTGTTTGCTCGGCCTTAATCGCCGCCGTGTCACGCTCACTAGCCCCGTCAGTGTCCGCTTGCCACTTAAGAGTGGTCAACATTCCGCCAGTGAAGGCCTGATTACCTAATACCAAAACGGTATCTTCAGTCGTACTATTGCCGGAGATATGGAGATTCTCATCGGGAGCAACAGTCCCCATACCAATTAAACCGGTGGAATTGATCACGAATCTAGCTCCGTTACCACCCGGATCATTAGCATTAGCGCTATCGGTACCAATAAAGAAGGTGCTATCACTTAGCACATCACTATCTCCACGACCAAGGTGCCACTTGTTTACACCGGCCGAACGGAAGGCAATGGAAGATTGACGATTAGCCGCTGCGTCAATGGCAATTTTATTATTACCCGCACTGGCAGTGTTACCTAGGGTAAGAAGATAATCTGGACTCGTGGTACCAATACCCAACAAGCCGCCAGATGAAAGAGTCATGGCGGTGGAACCACTAGGGTTAAAAATGATGTTATTGCCACTACCTGAAGTAAGAACAGTCTGACTAGAGGTATTGATGCCTAAAATATTTACTACTGCTCCGGCATTTTTATAAGCCGATAAATACTGATTGTTATCCAAAAGAATATTACCCGCACCAATGGCCAACTTGGCTTGCGGTGAAGAAGTCCCAATACCCACATTACCTCCATCCTGAACTGTAAAAACATTAGTACCAGCATCGAGTAAACGCAAAATATCATCAGTGCCCCGCTGATCCACCATTAGACCAACCTGGGTGGTAGAGGAAGCAGAGATACCCGCCCCCACAGTAGTAGTGCCCACCGCCAGTAAACCTTCACTAACCAAGACATTAAGACCACCCGCAGCGGAGTTGGTAAAGTTAAGCTGTCTGGTACCACCAGAGCGAACATTGATAACAAAGTTGGAAGCATCCAAGTAACCAATGTTAGTATCCTCAGACGATGAAGGGTGGGCCCAGGTAATTTGGTTTTGAGCAGGAGCAAGAGAAGCACTACCGGCATCACGCAAGACAATACCGCTTCCGGCCACATCTGGAATTACAAGGCCGGTAATATGTGCTTGGCCCGACACTGTTAAAGCGGTTGTGGAAGCGTAAGGGAAGGTGGAAGCGAGAGAGGTGGAGGTAGCGGTGAAGTTCTGCGCCACTGTCTCACCGGCCACACTCAAGCGGGCGTAAGGTGAGGTGGTGCCAATACCGACATTCCCATTATCTAACCATGTTTGTATAAAACCACCTCCTCGAGCCCATAACCAGAAGTTATCGCCCGAGTCATTGTTGAAGTCTGTCCCTAACTGCCATTGAGTAACATCTGTATCAAGACCAAAGCCAATCTTGCGTCGCTTGGTCGCCCCCGACTGAGTGAGTAATAACCCAAAAGCGTTACTGCTAACCTCAGAACTAAGAATGGCCTGGGGAGTGGTGGTGCCGATACCCACATTACCCTGGGATACAATAAAAGAATTACCGGCCCCAGAAACCGTGAGAGCAGTAGTAGAAGCATACGGGAAGACAGAAGCTTGTGAGGTGGAGGTGGCGGTGAAAGAGAGAGCAGTTGGAGAAGAAGTGGCAGTAAGAGCCGAGCTGCTGGTCCAAGCCGCCAGCATGCCAGCCGTGCCACCAGATAAAGAGGTGCCGCTACCAATACAATTACCATTCACGGCAAAACAGCCAGCGCGGAGATTAATACCAAGACCAAAAGTGGATGTGCCAGTCGGGGTGATGTTGATAGTGGAAGCGCCAGTATCACCAAGAGAGAAGAGGGTGCCGGGAGTAGTGGTACCAAGGCCGATTCTGTCGACGGGGAAATTAATACCATCAGTAGTGGCCCTTAAAATAACTTGAGATCCACTGGAGTGAACACGGGAAATATAAATACTGTTAGCCCCTGGTCCGTCAGTATCAAAGACCCAACCATTATCATTGGAACTGTCTCCAATATTTAATTTACCGACAAAGTTACCGCCGGAAGCGCCACCAGTATATAACTGAGTGTTGAAGTTACCCGCTCCCGTAACAGTGAACGCTCCAGAGATAGTGGATGAGGCGGTGGAGACTAGACCCCCCACCCTCACCACTTGCGTGGTTGTGGGTGTGAGGTAACCGCCGGAGATCTGCCAATTCTGGAAGGCGGAGGTTAAGTAATCGGTGCCGGCGGTGGCTAGGCTCACCACGCCGTTGGTAACTTTAGTAAGACCAGAGCCAAGACCGGAGATGATGAGGTTGGTGGTGCTGGCCGTGGTGGAGGTAATCATGGTGGTGGAGGCATAAGGGAAGACAGATGCCACCGAGGTGGAAGTAGCCACGAAGTAAGGTGAAGTAACTCGATCAAACACAGTGAGAATGCCGCTAAAGATGGATGAGCCGGCGGCGGCCAAGTTGCCCAAGAAGGTGGTAGTAGCGGTGGATGACCCAACCGAGCCCAAGCCACTCGCACTCCAGACATTGGGCAAGGCGGTGGTGGAGGTAGAAATAAAGTCGGCGGAAGTTAAGCCGTCCAACTTATCAGCTTCAAAAGCGGAGGGTACGGTGCCTAAAACTTTGCGCGGGGTCATCTCGCTGTCGGCCTCAACCGTCACGCCTAAGTAAAGAGTCTGATTAAAGTTAACACTGGCGATGGAAGTGATGGATCCCAACATCACCGAGAAGAGACCGTCGGCAGTGGTAACATCATTGGCACCGGTGTGAGACTCCGTCCAGATAGGCGATCCGCCGGAAGAAGCGGTGTAGAGATTGAAAACAATGTCGTAATCACCATTAGTTACCGGGTCACCGGCGCTGTCGTGTAACTTGCCTTGATAATTAATCTGATAATTAGGTGCCGCCTCCACATTAAGGAGAGGAAGTAAGGTGAAAAGTAAAATTACGGCAAGTCCAAGAGCCCTTTTTAAATAAGGGCTGACGAGAAAACGGTTTTTAACAACGATAAAACCCAGGTTGTTAAGTCCCCATTTAATCATTTATTCCATTAACCAAAATTATAGCATTTTTACACCCCCTTTTTCACAAAAAATCCCACAAAATGTGGGGATAAATAAAGCAAATATTTATATGAAGAATATTCCCTAAAATCTAGTTAACTTTTAGCGTACCTCCATTAATTTTTAGCGTCCCACCATTGATTCTTAAAGCCGGAGAAGCTACCGAAAAAGTTACCGTTAGATACGGATCTTGAGAGGTACCAGTTGCTTCAGAAGGGATAACGGTTATACCACTAGTACCTCCAGCTATAGGATTAGGTTCGGTATTAGTTATATCGTGACCTTCTCGCAATCCTAAACAAGTTACTCCTGTGCCACCCCCACAAGTGGATGACTCTCCCGACTTCTTGACCCAAGTCAAACCAGTAGCATTAAGTGTAAAAGCGGTGTAAGCAGGAAGAGGAGCAGTAAATCCAGAATGAATGGAAATGTTAGTTGCCCCAGTGGTGGGATTAGATATAGCGTCACCACACAAATCATAGTCAGCAGTGGTTAGAGTAGCAGAACTAGGTTGGGTGGTTTGGACCACATTAATATAATTATTTGTAGTATCTAGGTCACCAGCAGTCGATGTAGAATTAACATAAACATTTAAACTAACGGCTGAAATTGCGGCCCCTGAAGAAATGGCGGAGGTGTCAAAAGGTAAAAATAGACGATCAATTTCCCAGTCGCTGCCAAAGCCCTCTTCTCCGGCCGTTACATTGTTAAAAACAGGAGCATCGACAGAAGATACTGCCCCGCCCGTAGCGGCATCATGAGTAGTAGCCCAGACAGTACTACTACGATGATTAATCCACCCATCACCAGTCCCGGCAAAATAATCATCGGCTAAAGCGGGTTGACCTAAAAATTGTTTAACTTGAGTTAAAACCGTAGGTTTGGTTTGGATATTAAAAGCAGTCTTAGTAGTTGTGGCCGACTCTACCTGATACCATTTATTACCTCGTTTATCGAAGGTAACATTGGAGTAAAACTTGCCCACATAGGTCTCCTTAACCTCCTCCTCATTTATTGGCTCCACACTCTTGAGGAAGAGTTGCGCATTAGGAGTACGCTTGGAGATATCCTCCTTAACCCCCTCATAATTAGCCGGTGGCACCTCCACCTCGGTGGCGTATGAATATTTAATTAAATTGTTATTAGCCCCCTCCGATGGCTCGGCTAATGGCCGGCCAAACTCGTCATACTCGGTGTATTGCACAATCCTCTCGGGAGGAGCTTTAAGCGATAAGGTGTCCCCTACCAAACTAACCCTGTTATCAAATTGGAAGTAGGAGACAACACTTAATATGCCCCAAATCATGAAGGCGAGGACAGCTAAAATAGTTATTTTCCTAGATATAGACATCTCTAGCATTATAGCAAAATACAAAAAAGCTGGTCACCATACAAGTGACCAGCTAACAGAACTATATCCCATACTTGGTGACCGCACCCATGAAAGATGAGGCCACCACATTTACCGGTGTTTGACCAACGTACTCCTCGTACGCCACATGTCCATCCATATACAGGATGTTGGATCCGCCGGGGACATGATTGTACTCACTAACATTAGTGGAAGTTTTATCAAAGATCACGAAGATCTCCGACTGAGCCTTACTCGACGACGCCGGATTATTAATATCCGTTATCATAAAGCGCTCTACTCCCTCTCTAAAGCGCCTCACCATACTCCCACCAGCATTACCATTCCCAGCGCTGACACTAATATCTTCTTCAGTGGCACTGTTGGCCAAATTAATATCTCCTGATACTACTCCAGTAAGGAAAGTGGTCAAAAATTCTTCCCACGTCTCAATCATCTGAGTTGGTCCGACAACAGACGCCATCTCAGAGAAGCCGGTATCAATAACAGCAGCCAGTGATGCCGCTAAGGAGGCCATGGTGGTAGTGCTATCATCGTCATCAATTTGATCATAGAGATAACCATGGTACGCATATGACCCATCAACGCCCCGCATACAACGCCTAGTATCCCTGCACCCACCATTAGTTGACTCGAAACCATTGCCGATATTACCAAATCGGTTCTCCCCTCCAGGACCAACGATATCCCCCACATCAGACCCAGGATCTGAGGGGCACATGATTACCCGCGGGTCACTTAGATACTCGGGATAAATCTCTCGGACAGTGGGGCCGAAATCAAAAGTAAGCGAAGGAGACGGTAAAGCAAACGAGGGGTCGTTATACATCTTGATTTGCAAAGATGGAAACTTCTCCCCCTTTGCTTCACCGGCAAACATCTTGAAGACTAGGCCCATTTGCTTCAGATTGTTCTGACAGCTTGCTCGGCGAGCCGCTTCTCGCGCTCGCGCCAGCGCCGGCAGCAGGATTGCCGCCAAGATAGCAATTATCGCGATCACTACCAACAACTCGATCAGGGTAAAACCTTTCTTCATGACAAAAAGCTCCTTTCCCAGTTAATTTAGTTTAAGTGGATCTACACTAACTTATACTCTCAATAGTTAAATTTATCAATATTTGAGTACAAAAAAACGCCGGCCTTCAAAAAGGCCGGCGAGTAACAACAAGTTAAAACAAGGGAACTGGGTTAGGTGTTGGAACCAACCACGATGGCGAAGCCCTTCGTCGCCGGCGCATTCGGGTACTTCACGAAGCTGACGTGTCCATCCATGTAGAGGTAATTGCTACCTCCAGGAATGTGGCTGTAGTTCGTCACCGCGATTGCCGCCAGATCACCCATCACGAGTATTTCGCTCTGGGCTTTCGAGCTCGACGCCGGGTTGTTGATATCGGTTATCAGGAACCGCTCAATCCCTTCGCGCAGATGGTAGACTGTTGATCCACCACCGTTACCCGGGTTCATCCCCGAGATGAGTGGCCAAGCTAGAGTATCCGACAGATCCGCGTCCGATTCCGTGGCCGCAGTCGCGACCGCGTCTAATGCTTTCGGATCAGTAATACCGGCGCCAATAGCGTCTGCTACGGCGTCGCCCAGATCAGTCGGCATCGGGTCATCGAGTAACCAGAGCAACACGCCTACCAGTTGACCTGAAACAGTGTCCGATGCCGAAGCGCCATTGTTTAGAACACTGGCGTTAAGTACACCCGCACCCACCAGTGTGCCAACGTCCAGGCCCGGTAAGTCCTCGACCTTGTCGACCATCTTGCCTAGGTAGAAATAACTCTCGTCGGCTTGACCGTGGCCATAGTCGTTGTCATCGCAACCAATCCACAGAGTCTCGCCGGACGCCGGATTCTTGGTCTCGGGACCGGATGGGTCTGAAGGACACCGATAAAGCTCGGCATCGTTCAGGTATTCGGGGTACATCTGATTGACGTTCGCGGAGAACGCCGCTTCGCCCATTGCTGGGATCGCCTGAGGACTCGCCAAAATTGCAGCGTTGTCCCCGAGCGAGCAGTCATAGGCGGGGAAGCTACCCCACTGGAGACCGGGCAATTTCTCGCCCTTGCTCTCGTTGGCGAACATCTTGTAGGACAGACCCCACTGCTTCAGATTGTTCTGGCAGCTTGCCCGACGGGCCGCCTCGCGCGCTCGCGCGAGGGCTGGTAGCAGGATAGCCGCCAAGATCGCGATGATGGCGATAACCACCAACAGTTCAATCAGCGTAAAACCTTTCTTCCTCATCTTTCAAACTCCTTTAACCCAGGTTGGGCAATACGAACCATTCGTAAAGCCAATTAAGGGCAGCCAAAGTAACCCTACTCTTTTATTAAAATTTGTCAATACATAAAAAACGCCCCCAACGCTACGTGCTAGCGTTGGGGGCATCTCGGGAGTGTGCGGCGAATGAGGTTAATTCGCCTTCGCGAGAGTCAAATTTTCGTGGAAAGATAAAAAGCTGTCAATCGCCTCTTCAACGTTCGCTCCCTCTGGGAAGCGTTGATCTAAGGGGCGATAGTCTTCCATCACTTCCGCCATCAAACCGTTCTCTTCCTCCTCGGGGGGGAGAGGTGCTTCTGGTTTAGTATAGAACCCAGATCGGTCGTTTACTATCCTAATACGGAGGATAGACTTCATGTCTTTAGAGCAAGTGAGACGTAGCACTTGTCCCTTCCAGAGATTTCCGTCTGCTTCCTTCATGACCTGATTTAGGTCTTCCGGTATCCGGGCCATCTGTAGAAACAACCCTGCACCCTTAGACCCATCCGAGAAAAAGACAGGGTGACCGTCTACATCATAAGCCATGCCGGCCACCGTATCGCCGTAAAAGAACTCGGTGATGTAGCCCGCGACCCTGTTTCTCATTTCTTCTGAAGACAGCGTGAAGGCAAACAAGCCAATGAACAAGAGGATAATGGCCCCCTTAGCCAAAAACTTGAAAAACTTTTTCATTAGTCTCTACCTCATTTTCTTATTTATTATTACAAACCGCGGCCGCACATTGGCCTTGGTACTACTGTGTAAACAACTATCCAGAGTATACACAATCATCACTTTTTGTCAAGATTGGCAAATTAGTTATCCACACCCAACCAATTTTCCCATCAGAATGACAGGCCACTCAATACTTGACATAAAAGTATATTTAGTATATAATAGAAGTTAGGGAATGGTTCCCTATTTTTGACAAAAACGGATAGGAGATCTCGATATGCGTAATTGTATTGTCTTGATGTGTGGATTAGTCGTGATGATAATGCTGTCATCCTGCCAGACCACACGATCAGGTATGGTGCCCCATGCCAGCTTCGATAACGTGTCGCAGGAAGTGATCAATCACAATGATCAGGCGCATGACGACTTGCATGTGGGGCGTATTGCATCCGCGATGGAGCATTACGACCAAGCGTTGAAATTGTCTCCCAAAAATCCCGAGGTGATGTACAACCTAAGCCAACTCTACACCACGCGGTGGAAAGAGATAATGGAGCTGCGTGGTTGGGATGACGCCAAAATGTACGACGAGTGCGTACGTTTATCGCGCACTGCGGCCAAAGGTCGTCCAAATGATTTCATAATTTGGAGGGACTACGGCCAGGTCGCCTTCACTGCTTACCGATTTGGAATTGAACCAGATTGGCGAGAAGCGGCTAAAGTATGGGGTCAGACGCGCAAATGCGCAAAGACCCCGACTCAAACCCTGGACACATGGTTGTTTGAAGCCCGAGCACACATTAACGCCGGGGATCATAAAAAAGCGAAGGATTGTCTGGAGGAGGGGTTGAAAATAAACCCCAACAGCCAAATCGCGACTAACCTACTACAGAAAATTAGTGTGTAAATACCCTGGAACCTTCCGGCTGGCGATCAACATCGCCAGCCGGTTTTTATTTTTTAAAAAACTTAAATAAATCAAAAAAGGCCCCGTAAGGGGCGTTTTTTGATGACATAAATTTTTAAATTTTAGTAAGTGTTGTGCTTCTTCTTCCAGTACCAGTAACCGCCACCCATGGCCAGGATAATAAGGAGGATCAAGAGCCAGAACCACCACGCGCCGAGCCAATCAAGGCCGCCAATACCCGCCAGGAGCGAGGAGCCGGATACCACGCTAGTGGTGGCGGTGCTGGTGCCGGTAGTAGTGGCTACAGCCACCTCCGTGCCCTCATCATCGCCAATTGGGGCGTCATCGCCCAAGTTAGGGTTATTGAGCGCTAAGGGGGCAGAAGGGTTAAGCAAGGCCGCACCGCCTACACCACCCTCACTGCCACCAGTGCCACCACCGTTATTATTGGAAGTGTCGTCATCATCATCGGTCAACTTCTTGGTTGGACCGTCATCATTACCAGAACCGCCACCGCCGTTATTGTCGTCATCATCTTCATCTACGGGCGGCGTAGTAGTAGCCTTGGCAAATTTAACCGGGAAGACAGTCGCGGTGTGCTCTTCATTGCCGGAGGTGTCGGTACCATTGGCCTGGATACAGAAGTCGCCCTCAGTGCCCGGGATCCAGTTGTACACCCAATCAAAGACAGCGTCTAAGTCTGGATTACCAAGCGTCACAATCTCGTTGTAAGCCTCACAAGCAGTACCATTAAAGATAGCGAAGGAGAGAGTGGTAGAAGCCGTGGCCACGTTATCAGTAGTCGTACCGGTAATTAAGATCGAGTCAATCCACTCAGTCTCTGGATTAGGCGAGGTGATAATAGTGGAAGGCTCTTCAGTGTCCGGTACTGGGATCTCACCCTCATGATTGCCAAAGTTGGCGCTCACATTCTGGCCCGAGAGCACCACTACATTCTGACTGCCATCACCGGCGGGGTAAGTCTGCACCCAACCACCTTGATTGAATTCTCGCACCTTGTAAGCCACACCGGCATTGAGGCCCGAGAAGGCGTACTCTCCACTCTCATTGGTGGTAGTGGTAGGCTCGCTACCATCCCAGACATCATTGCTATTACTATCAATAAAGATCGTCCAATCAGAGAGCTTGGGCTCGCCTTCATCCTTAAGGCCGTCGTGATTAAGGTCATGCCACTTGTAGCCGGTAATGCCACCCACGCGCCAATTACCGAAGTCCTCGCCCGCATTAATCTCGCCGGCCTCTACCTCCACCTCATTGGCCAAGGTCACGCCATCGGGGCAAGTAAGACCGCTAGCAGGGTAACTCTGAGTCCAACCGCCTTGAGGGACCTCACAGGTGTAATAAGTGCCAGGAGTTAATTGAGAGAAGGCGTAGAAGCCGGTCGCGTCGGTAACGGTAGACTTAACCTCTTCTAACGCTCCTTCCTCGCCGGTGGCCTGATAAAGCTTAATTGTCCAACCAATAAGTCCGGGCTCGTCAGTCGGATTGGTGCGAGTGCCGTTGGCCTCCCTGTCTTCAAACTTGTAACCGGAGACTACACCGTACTCGCTGTTGTTGTAAGTACAATTAACTTCTAAGCCGGAGGTGAGAGTAATGCTGCCGGGGTCCACACTGTTAACACCGTCAGTACATTCAGAAACTTGCGTGCCATCCCAACCCTCGGGTAAAGCCTCAGTTAATTTATAAGCGCCAGGAAGTAATTTTAAGAATGCAAGCGGAGAGCCCTCCTCGGTACTGCCAAAAGTAGAGAGAGTCTTCTCATAATCGTTGTCGGTACCCTCTAAAGTAAATTCAAAGGTGCCATTGTCGGGCACGGCAATCTTGGTCACGCGCACCGCCGCATACTTGTGATTACCGAAGGAGTAACTGTAATTCTCGTCGCCCCAATCTAGGTCATCAATAATGTAACCCCAAGTGCCGTTAGGACACTCAATGCGGCCATCGGCGCGCCAGGTGGAGCCACCATTCTCATTAGGATCAGTCTGCAACCACTCGCCTAAAGCGGGCAACTCCTCACACATATAATAATCGCCCGGTTCTAAGCCCTTGAAGTAGAACATACCCTTGGCCCAGAGGTCAGAGTCTGTGTAAGTGGTAGCTACTTCATCCCACTCGTTCTCATTCTCTTCATCAAGTTTATAAAGTTTAATTGGATGATTGGTCACGCCCAACTCGCCATCCTCCTCGGTGGGGAAGGCGCCATCGCGCTGGCCATTGGCATTGGCGTCATTGTACTTCCAGCCGCCCAAGAGCGCGCCAGGTACATTGCCGAAGGCGTAACTGTACTCCTCATCACCCCAGCTCAAGCCCTCCACCTTGTAGCCCCAAGTATCCTCCTCGTCACAGAAGACGCGGCCCTCGGCGCGCCAAGAGCTGCCGCCATTCTCATTAGGATCCGTCTGGCGCCAATTATCATCGGTGTCGGGGATAACTTCACAGATAGTGTAATCGCCAGGAGTTAAACCACTGAAGGTAAAGTAACCATCCCAAGTGGTGGTGGTCTCGGCTACCTCCTCGCCCTCGCTGTCATAAAGTCTAATCGTCCAATCAGCCAAGTTGGGCTCACCCTCATCGCGAGTGCCATTGTTGTTGCTATCGCGGTACTTAATACCCATCAAGAGGCCACCCTTAGCATTGCCGAACTCGAAGCTGTAAGCCTCGGGCTCGCTAATCTCTACCTCATAGCCCCAGGTATTGTTCTCACACTTCTTGCGGCCCTCGGCACGCCAAGTGGAGCCACCGTCCGCAGTCGGATCAGTCTGATGCCAGCCCTCTGGCAACTCCTCACAGACCTTATACTTCTCACCCATTTCTAAATTATCGAAGCCGAAGTTGCCGTCCCAAGCGGTAACGGTGGTGGAGGCCACATCGCCATCATAGTAAAGCTTCATTGTCACGCCACCTAAGCCCTCCTCGCCATTATCACGGAGGCCGTTGCCGTTGGCGTCATTATATTTAAGACCATAAATCGCATTACCGGTAGTCTCCTCGGGCTCCTCTTCTTCCTCATTATTTTCCTCCTCATTGTCTACTACCACAGCATCACCAACTAAAGACACGTCGTCAAAGTTGACCTCATCGCTACCATTTTCTAAAGAACTGCGGAAGCGGAAAGCAAAGTCGGTATTATTATCAGTCGAGGCGGGTAAGTTATGAATTTTTTCTTGCCAATCAGTACTCTCGGATCCATCGCTGATGGTAAATAAATTATTCCAAGTAGAACCATCAGTGGTGTACTCAACATAGAGATCGTCACTTTCTTCTAAACTTGCCGATTTATACCAGTAAGATAGGACGAGATTTTGATAACCGACCGTGGAAGTGGCTTTAAGTAAAATAGATTCCGTCGTAGTGGTACCGGTTACCTTGGCTCGTTTGGAACCAGTATGAGCACCGGGGGCACTATTGATCACATCCCAATACGGAGTATCAACGTGTGTCCAATCACTAAGTTCTGGCACCGATTCAAAACCATCGGTAAAAACAGAGGTAGCGGCACGAGTGGTAAGTGGGGTTAATAAAATTGGTTGGGCAATACTGAATACGAGAGCTAGATTCACAGTCATCGCCAAATAAGGCTTAAAGCGGTTGGCAAGCTTGGTCATAGGTATAAAAGCTATATTTATAAGGATTAATTAGAGCCCAGACTTAATACATAAGAGTATGCGCTGAAATCTCACCAAGTCAAGAGAAAACCGCCCTCGTCCCCATAGGGTCCTCGGGCGGCTACAGCTCTGCTACAATCTCTAATTTATACTCCAGCACCTGATCATTGGTATCGAACAAGAACTGGCCCCTAAACTTCTCTCCTTGCAAAAAGATAGGTAACCAATGTATGTCGTCAGACCACATTTGGGAGTAAGGGATAGTGTCGAGAGAGTACCACTCCGGCTTCATCTCCCCTGTTTCTACTGGTTCTCCCCTCCAACCCTTCACGGCAAAAATGTTAACCTCAATCACCTGTCCCGGCTGAGTAATAAAGCGGAAGTCAATTACGCCTCGAGCCTCCAGACCCTCAACTATAATTCCGCATTCATCAACCATCTCTCGCACGGCGGCTTCCAACACCGTCTCGCCGAGTTCGACCTTACCCCCAAAGCCGTTCCAACGACCCACGCCAAAACCCCTCTTTTTAAGGCCCAACAGAATCTTGTCGCCTTCTTGCAAGAGTACCAGGGTAGTAATTTTCCTCTTTTCTTCCATCTTTCACTCCTTTCTTTAAGACCTATTTTTACGACTGCTCATAATAAACTTTACCTGTTTTATGAGCATCAAAAGCCAACTGACAAAGGGTAAACAAGGGCTCTGGGAGACTATCGAGAGTATACCATTCCCAGCCTTCAACCTTTTCTGGCTCTAATACTTGAGGCTCTCCGGATTCCCATTCTCCCATTAAACCAACGTGTGTATAATGTTTAGGGGCATATTGAGTAATATTAGTAAGATATTGGAAACGAAGATTTTTTACCTTAATACCACACTCTTCCTCAATCTCTCGCCTCGCACAGTCTTCAAAGCTTTCCATATACTCCAAGTGACCACCAGGGAAAGAATATTCTCCAGCCCCATGGGAACCTTTACGTTTACCTAACAAAACCTTCCCTTCTTTTAAGATCATCACGCCCACACCCACTTTTGGCAGATCGTGCATAGAATGTTTTTATAACTGAGGAATAATTTCTTCTAAATCTTTACGAGTTTGAGGACCCAGATCTAAATCCAAGGCTCGATCTAATGGCACCCAGTCAAAATCTGCCCCCTCACTTAAAGTCATAGCACTCTTAGGTAAAGTACTCTTAACCATATAAACAGAGCGGGGCAAGCCAGTACTGTCGTTAATATAATTCTTCACCAACTTTAATTCACTGACTTTTACCTCTACATTCAACTCCTCCTTCAATTCCCGTACAAAGCACTCCTCCAAGGTCTCCCCTTCCTCCCAACCACCACCAAAGAAGGCCCATTTATTAGGCGAGTGAGTAGTATTACCGTCCCGCAGGTGGAGCAAGATCTCCCTCTTCTCCGGATTCCACAAAAAGCCACAACTATGCCCCAATTTACTCATATCTTTATTTTAACTCAAAAGCGATAAGACTGTGTTTGAAATAACATTTTTACGCCCCGTGGCATTTTTTATACTTTTTGCCGGAGCCACAGGGGCACGGATCGTTCCTCCCAACTTTGGGCTCAGAGGAGGTGGCCGCTTCATTACTAATTTCTCTGGCCTTCTCGCCAATTAAGGTGGCGTCTTGGTGAATGGCTTTAGTCTCTGCTTGCTCGGCCTTGAGATTGGCCCCTAAGTTGGGCAAGAGGCGCGAGAGGGTGGCAAAGATTGACGCCTCCAACTCTTTAAAGAGGTGCAAGCCCTCGCGCTTAAACTCTACCAATGGATCCCGCTGGCCATAAGCACGCAAGCGCACACTACCACGCAAATATTCTAAGGCCTCGAGGTGCTCGACCCAGAACATATCAATAACCTGCAAGATAAGCTGACGCGCTTGGAGAGTGAAGGTGTCATCGCCCAACTCTCGGCGCTTGTCGTGCAAGACGGCAATCACCTTCTCTTGTTCTTCTTCACCTTCCACGCCGGCTCTAATCGCCTCTTCTAAATAAGTTTCAATCGATTCAGCATTGCCATACAAGACCTGGCGCCGACGCTCATAAATAGTCAGGCGCTGGTGGCTAGTCACATCATCATACTCAAGTAAGTGCTTACGGACATCAAAGTTAAGGCCCTCAATCTTTTCTTGGGCGCTCTCTAGGGCCTTAGAGACAAATCTATTTTCAATCGCCTCATCCTCGGGGATACCAAAGCGCCCCATCATATTCTTAATCCGATCGGAGGCAAAGACCCGCATTAAAGTATCTTCAAGCGAGAGGAAGAATTGCGTCTCCCCCGGGTCGCCTTGGCGACCCGAGCGGCCGCGGAGCTGATTATCAATGCGCCGAGCCTCATGGCGCTCGGTACCAAGGACGAAGAGGCCGCCCTTAGCCTTAACCGATTCATATTCCTCGGTGGTAGGTGTAGGACCGCCCAGCTTAATATCCACGCCGCGGCCGGCCAAGTTGGTGGCGATAGTCACCGCCTTCTCGCGGCCGGCCGCGGCAATCACCTCGCCCTCCCGCTCGTGATTCTTGGCGTTTAAGACCTCATGCTTCACCCCCTCACGAGTTAAATAGGCGGAGAGGAGCTCATTCTTCTCAATTGAGACGGTACCAATTAGTACCGGCTGGCCCTTCTCATTAAGTTCCTTCACCTTCCGACTAATGGCTTGCCACTTCCCCTTCTCGGTTTGGAAGATTAAGTCATTTTTATCCAAGCGAGCATTCTCGCGATGAGTCGGGATAGACACCACCTCTAAATTATAAACGCGGCGGAATTCCTCGGCCGAGGTCTTAGCCGTACCGGTCATGCCGGCCAACTTCTCATATAATCTAAAATAATTCTGTAGAGTAACCGTGGCGAAGGTCCGCGATTCTTGCTCCACCTTCACCCCTTCTTTAGCCTCAATCGCTTGGTGCAACCCCTCGCTCCAGCGCCGACCCGGTTGCAAGCGACCGGTAAATTCATCCACAATCACAATCTTGCCGTCCTTAATTACATAATTAACATCCTTAAGATAAATGGCCTTGGCGCGGATAGCTGTTTCTAGATGATGCACTTGTTTAATGCCGCCCTCGGTATAAATATTGTCCACGCCCAACAATTTCTCGGCTTTAGTCACACCATCATCGGTTAAGGCAATGGCTTTATGCTTCTCATCCACGGTGTAATCCACCTCTGGTTGCATTTGCGTCGCAATTTTAGCAAAGGTGCCATACAAGCTCTCCGACTCGGCGACCGGAGCGGAGATAATAAGCGGCGTGCGCGACTCATCAATTAAAATTGAGTCTACCTCATCGATAATCGCGAAGTGGTAGCGCCCGGTCTCAATATCGCGTCGACCCACAATTTGCTCGGCCGTGTAAGCCAAGTTATCGCGCAAGTAATCAAAGCCAAATTCATTATTAGTGCCGTAAGTAATATCGGCGGCGTATGCCTCGGCCCGAGACACGGGTCGCAAAAATTCATGAATTACCTGGAAGGCGCCTACCTCATCACGCTTGGCATCGAGCTTGGCACTGGAGTCATATATATAAGAGACTTGATTATTAAGCACTCCCACCGAGAGACCCAAGAAGGCATAAATTTGCCCCATCCAGACGGCATCGCGGCGAGCCAAGTAATCATTAACTGTGACCACGTGCACCCCCTTGCCGGGAAGAGCATTAAGATACGCCGGCAAGGTGGCTACCAGTGTCTTACCCTCACCGGTGCGCATCTCGGCAATGCCCCGCTCGTGCAAGACCATGCCGCCAATTAATTGCACATCATAATGGCGCTGACCGAGCGTCCGGCGTGAGGTCTCCCGCACCGTGGCGTAAGCCTCTGGCAAGAGAGAATCAAGGGTCTCACCGGCCGCTAACCGGGCCCTAAAGTCGGCCGTCTTAGCGGCCAATTGCTCATCGGTAAGAGCCTGGAGTTTAGGCTCCCATTCCCCCACCGCCTCGGCCCGACGGCTTAATTCCTTTATTCTAGACCCCGTTTGGTCAAATAAACCGGTTAAAAAAGACATCGCTTTAAATGACCCTTATCTTAGCACGAGCAGCGGGTAACGAAAAATCCCTCCGCCTGAGGCGGAAGGATCTTTCGGTAGAGGTAATCCGCACAAGGCGGATCCCAGACTAACCGCGCTTCTTTTTAGAAGCAGCTTTCTTCTTAGTAGTCTTCTTCTTAGCAGCTTTTTTCTTAGCCATATAAATTAAGATACGTTTCTTATTTTTTTAGTGCAACACTCGACCGTGTTGTTACTTCCTATATTATCAATCAAAAACAATTTACCAACAATGATTTTAAAATAAAAAATGTGGATAACTCAAAATATTTTTTATTTAAAAAATATTTTGATCCCGAGTAAAACGAGGGGTAACTTATTTTCTAATCGATGGCGGACGGAAACCAATGAAAGAAATGATAATCGTGCCAATAAGAGTGACCACTAAAATGTAGTTAACATTCAAATTATCTTGGCGCAAAATAATAAAAGTAGTGGCTAGCCAGATAATAATAAGTGAGAGCGCCGTCCAAGGATATTTCATATATAATTTATTATAACATCTTTCTTACTTCCTCGTAATGCTCGGCATAATAAAGCACCAAGTCAGACAAGCGCTCGGCCGTAGCCTCCAGGCGCTCGCGCTCGGCGGCTCGCAACTCCATCAATTCTTCAAATTCTAGGTCGATTATCGGCTCAATCTCGGGGGCCAACTCCTCCTTATGGCTAGCACTCTCAATTAAAGCCTCCGCCTTAGCCAGGGGGAATTCTCTAAAGAAGAGGTTAAGGGCTTTAATCATGTTGAAGTCGGGAGCAATCTTCATCGCCACCATGTCGGCAATGATAAGACTACGGAAGAAGATCACCATCTCGCGGGGCACATACACACTGTACTTCTCAGCTCGCAAAAGCAACTTAGAGAAGATAAGTGAGGCGCTGCCGGCGTAACCCTCACCGCGCTCCTCGTACCACGGCGCGAGAATCACCTCCAACTCCTCGCGGAAGTTGTCGGTCATAATCTCCTCAATCTTATCCAGCACCTTCTCATAATGCGCGTAATCGGCGCCATGATAACGCTTGAGCAAGTCGGCCTCCTTACTAAGATTCTGTTTAGAATAATTGAGAAAGGCTTGGCTCACGGCGCGCAAGTCGTGCTTGGCAATGCCGTGAATAATCTTAAGCAGTTCTACGCGCCGGCCATCGACCTCGCCCATAATGCCAAAGTCGAAGTAGCCCAAGCGATTGTCGGAGAGGAAGAAGACATTGGCCGGATGCGGATCAGCGTGGAAGAAGCCGTCGATAAAATATTGGCGCATGCCGTCGAGCATGAAGTAGTAAGCCATCTGCGAGAGATCGATGCGGGCGTCGCGCAATAAGTCGGCGGCGAAGTTGGGATTCTTGGTTAACTTATCAATCACCGTATCGAGGCGATAAATGCCGGCCATAAACTCGGTGATTAAAACGCGCGAGGTTGAGAGGTCGCTGTAAGTCTTGGGGATGACGGTGTTGGGGTGACGCTTGGCGTGCTCCTCCAAGACGGCGGCGTTATTGGCCTCGTAAGTAAAGTCGAGCTCGCGCCTCGTCCAAATGACAAACTCCGCCACCGCCTCCTCAAGATTAACCGAGCGCACAATCCCCAACATTCCCACAAAACCGGCCAAGAAGGAGGCCAGAGCAAAGTCGGTGATAAAAATATCATCAATATGAGGGCGCTTAATCTTGACGGCCACCTCCTCTCCACTCCAGAGGGTGGCCCGATAAACTTGCGAGATGGAGGCCGAGGCAATAGGGTTGGGATTAAATTTTTTAAAGTATTTCTCCGGCGCCTGACCAATCTCGCCAATAAAAACCTCCTCCATTACTTGGAAGGGCAAGACCTCGACGCGGGATAATAAATTTAATAGCTCGGTGGTGTAGCGCGGGGGCAAGAGATCATAACGGAGCGACAAAATTTGGCCCAGCTTAATAAACGCCCCACCAGCTTGCTCAAAGAACATCCGGAAGCGCACCTCCGGCTTGCCGGGAGTCAGAAAGAGAAGTTTAAAAACCAAGATCTTAATCCGGACCAAGCGGGTAAGAAAGAGCCAGATTTCTTGTACCGGCTTCAACATATAATATTAAACCGAGCGCAAACCAATATAAGCCAGTACGACAGTAATACCCATAACGTAAGTAAAGAAGACGCTCGGGTCGGGCAAGCGATCGGAAGTCATTAAGAAAGTGGCCGAGATCCAAATGACCAAGATAGCAACTGAAGTCCAAGTGTAACGCATGATAATTAAAAATTATTTAAAAAATGATCACGACCAATTCTGGCCGACGGGTGCGAAGCTCCATATGATCTAAATGTCTTAATGTGAGTGCAGCCGTCAGCCAGAACTAGGCACGATCGGCACTGTATTGTCTTACTAAAGATTATAGCAAGAAGCTGAGAAACACCAAACCCCCTTGCGGGGGTTTGGTGAAGACATTTAGAAGAGCTCCTCGGTGCCAAAAGAATACTTTAGACACCAAACAGCACTCACTCTCCCATCTTAGCAGAAAACTGTTTAAAAGTCAAATTATCGGGCCCGCCCCACCTCCTTCAAGCCCAATCGATAGGTCTCTACCGCCGCCGGATAATCGGGCGACATCTCGGCGGTGGCCTTCAACCTTGCTAAGCCCTGCTCCACTTGACCCGACTTAAGCTCGGCCCATCCAAGAGCGAAGAGGACGGCGTGCTTCTGGGGCGAGAGCTCGAGCGCACGTTGAAGGTAAACCAGCGCCTCCTGGTAATTACTGAAGGATAATAAGAAATTGCCCAAGAATAAGTATGGGCGAGCATCTTGTGGTGTATCCTTGGTCTGAGCGTCTAATTGCGAAGCGGTAAATTGCAACAAGGCCATCTTCTGCTCTTCTTTAACATTTGGATCGGCGGCCACACCAGCAGCCATTTGCATTAATTGCTCGCGTGCCTCGGCGCGGCCCAAGTAACTACCAGTCACCGCCTTCATAAATAAATTACCCCTAATATTAAGGCTTTGCTCCGGCGTGATCTCGGCCGGTAAGGGCGAGAGGGCATCAATAATCGCCATGCCGGTTTTAATCGGCCGAACATTAATAAGATTGAAAGTAACAACCAGACCGATAAGGATAATAATGGAGGCCACCACACTGCCCCTCATGCCCACTTCCCACCTAGGAGCCAAGGGAGGTGCCTCGGCTAAAGTTAAATAATGAATGTAGCCAATGACGCTTAGGAATAAGAAGTAACTCACCAAATTGTCGAAGACGAAGAAGTTGTGGACCATGTAAGACACCAGTAAGCCTACGCCGAGACTACCAGCCAGGAGTTGGGAGGGATTATTTTTAATAATCTTAATCAAACTCCAGAAGGCCAAGGCCAAGATACTTAAGTAACTAATCAAGCCCAGCAAGCCGGCGTGGATAAGCCAATCGAGATAAATATTGTGCGAGCGGTCAAACCATTGTTCTTGCGGCCACAAGCGCGCATCATAATATTTATTGAAGACAATATTATAATTCTCCGGTCCCCAGCCCAAGATTGGATTCTCTCCAACGCCGGATAAACTTAAGCGCCAGATTAAGAAGCGCGATTGCACCGTCCCCTCGCTTAACGACATATTAGCGAAACGCTCCAACACCGGACTCTTCTGCACCAGCTCCGTATTGCGGATTAAATAGAAGGTCCCCGCGCCGATTAAGATAATCACCGGTACCGCCAAGGCTAGGGCGCGAGCTCGGCCACCCTTTTTAAAGCCGATGATTAAAGCAGTAACCATTATTCCTAAAATAAAACCAATGATGGCGCCCCGCGTGGCGGTGTGATAAAGCAAGACCAATTGCACCAACCACAGCAGAGCTAAAGCGACGAGACCATAATAATTTTTAACTTTAGAACTTGCCCACAACCAAGCCGATAAGAAGAGGTGGAAGAGTAAATAAACAGCCAAGTAAGAGGCGTTGCCGAAGTTGGCATCAATTCTCGCTCCCCCTTGATGAATATCCGTCAGCCCCAAGAGTTGTCTAATAGCGTGTAGAGAAACAACAATACTGACTCCCAGCGTGGTAAAAAAGAAGTAGCGCCACCACTTCTCAGACTTAAACATGGAGATTAAAACCGTGAAGTAGGCCGCTAAGTGTAGATAAAGAGACAGACCCTCCATCCGCTCAAAGTTGGACCAAAAGCTTTTTAACGGGTCAACGCCAAAGATGGTGGCCAAGATTAAAATAATTATAAAAATGGCTCCGGCCCAAACCAAGGGCGAGCGGCGCGGGCGGTATTGTTGGTCTCGTAGGGCCAATAAAATCCACGCGGCCAAGATAAGCTCCACCACAATCCGGAAGAAGAAGCCTTTACCGGCAATAAACGGGAATAAAAGGTCAGAAATAACCAACAAAGGCAGAAGGGTTAAGATAAATAAACCCCCATAAACAAAGTACTTTAACGCAGTGTTTAAAACCATGGTCCTATGCTAGCATGTAGTCGTTGATTAAAACAATGTTAAAGCCACATCTTGACCGAGCTGAACGCCTTTTCAAGACTGATGTCCGTTACCTCCTGCGCGAGGGCTCTTGGTTGTCCGGTGGACAAGGAGTGTCTAGTATTATCGCTTTATTAATGGCGATTGCCTTCGCCAATCTAGTATCGCCCACCGCCTACGGCGGCTATAAATACTTGTTATCTTTTTCCGGCCTTTTGGCCATCTTTACCCTCTCGGGCTTAAACACCGCCGTGACTCAAGCCACCGCCAGGGGTTTGGACGGCTCGGTCTGGACCGCTTTTAAATATCGCCTGCAAGGCGGCTTTTTCTTAACTTTACTTGGTTTAATTATTAGTGGTTATTACTACTTGGCCGGCAACAATTGGCTCTCGGCCGGTTTCTTACTAATCTCGCTCTTTACTCCCTTTATGGAGTCGGCCATTATCTACACCTCCATCTTAAGTGGTAAACGACTCTTCCGCCTCTCGGCCACTTACAATGTTATTTCTCAATTCATTGCCTCGTTAATTATCTTTGTCACCATCAATTTAACCAATGAAGTCTGGATCATCCTCTTGAGTTATCTCGCTTCTTACGCCGGCTTAAACTTATTTTTCTTGTTTAAAGTTACTCGGGAGCAGGTTAAGAATAATGATACCGATCCCGAGACTATTAAATTTGGCCTGCGCTTAAGTGGGGTTAATGTCTTGGCCAGCGTGGCTAATTATTTAGACTCCATTATCCTCTGGCACTTCTTGGGCCCCATTCAAGTGGCCACTTACACCTTCGCCCAAGCGACCATTACCCCCAGTAAGACACTGCTTAAATCCTTTTTTAATTTGGCGATGCCTAAATTTGCGGCTCGGGATCTGAAAGAAATTAAAAAGACTCTGCCGGCTAAAATGTTGAAGGCCTTCGGCTTGGTAATCTTACCGATTATTATCCTAATTTTAATCATCCCTATTGTCTTCCAACTCTTCTTCCCTGCTTACTTGGCCTCCATCCCTTACGCTCAAGTCTTGGCCTTAACCTTAATCTTCTTCCCCGAGAAGTTGATGGGTATTATGTTTACCGCTCAAATGAAAGAGAAGCAACTTTACACCCTCAATATTGTTAACCCCCTCATCAAGATTATCTTGATCTTAATCTTAATCCCCCTTTATGGCCTCTGGGGCGCGGTCTGGGCGATCCTCATCCAGCAAGTCTTGGCTAGTTGTTTGTCTTTATATCTGTTTCAGCGATTGCCCCTAACCCCACCGACCGTACCTCTTGCGCCGACAAGTAAGTAAAAAGTTTTTCTAATTTAGAATAAAATTCTTCTACCGCTTCCGGAGTTTTATTATAAATGCTACCGCCCGGCATTAACTCTGACGAGTGAGTCATAAATTGGAAGTGTGGCCACTTTAATTGTTTGGCCGTTTTAAACGCTTGTTCTAGATCTCCTACTTTAGTAACCGAGAAAATCCGCCCCCACACCTTTTTATAAAATAATTTATTACCCAAGGGGCCGAAGTTAAAGCCCCAGCGTGGCACTGGCACAATGGTCATCGGCACTTCCGTAAGTCCTTGCCACTCGTAAAGCGCAGTAAGAGCAGATTTAAAGTTCATCGCTTTAGGCGCCCCCTTCACTAACCCATGCCAATTAATAAACGGTGTGACTGACGAATCAACCTTATAATCTAGCTCTTTAAGCACACTCATGACCTCGTCCGAGATCCCCCAGCGACCAGCGCGGAAAGCGGTTGGTGCCACTCCCAAATTGGTTTTAATCGCCTCGGTTAAAGTTATCATCTTGGCCTTCAACTCTTCTCGCGCGAGCTCACAAGGGAAGGTCTGCCGACTCTTCTCCGCTTCATCTTTAAACGGCGGATTACTCCACGGATGAAGATGAGCGCCGAAGTCAGCCTTACCCTCACCCACCTTCTGCTTCAGCCAAGTCATAAAAGTATCGTCCACAGCCACCTCGTAGGTTAATAAATAAGTCGGGATAAAGTTAAAGCGCTCGCACAGCTCTTGGAAGCGCGGGATAAACTTAAGATTATTAACCGTGAGTGGTGCGCCTTTTTGCCACTGATTATCGGCCTCGGTATCCACAGTGATAATAAACTTTAACGCCATAGTCTCCTTAGTTTAAGCCAAAAGTTAAGTAGGGGCGAATAACTCTTGGTGTAATAAAAGGTTGGCACTCGCTCGCCGCCAAAAGCTTCTTTAAATTCTGCCAAGCCTTGCTCGGCCCGATCATCTGAATCAGGGTTAATGCCCCCCAAGTCAAAGAGTTGATAACCATGTTCTTTAGCATATTTAATCGCCTCCCAAATAATTAACCTGTTGGCCTGGCCCACCAACTCGCGCTCGGGGCCACTCACGCCATCCAGCCGTTTAGAGGCCAAGACCCACGCTCGCAAGCTGGCACCATCACCAATAAAAATGCCGCCGGCCAGCATCTCGCCTTCATGATAAGCGGAGAATAAAATTCCCTCTCTTTTTAAAACCGCGTAGCGATCGCGGGCAATCTTTTTAAGGGCTCTAAAGTTTTTATAAAGTGGATAAAAGCCGGCGAAGTTATTATCCTGCTTCACCACAATCCCCTTGCGCTCTCCCTTCTCTAATTGTTCCACAATAAACTTCTGGCGGAATTTAGACTTGATCAGATCTAAATTTTGATCAAGCTTAATTACACTGGTCCAACCCATCTTCTTTTTAAAGCCTGAGGCTGGCACCTCGTCATAAGAAAAGACATTAAGTAAATCTACTCCCGCTTCATCGGCCGGCTGGGCAAACCACACCCACTTCTGACGGAACGGCCATTGGCGATAAAAATAAGTCTTCATAAATTACTTGGCTTTAACATACAATAAATGCGATAGCTGACGAATTAAGGGTATGGAAGTACCCACTTGTGACAACCATCCTACCATTTTGAGAGACAATTTAAAGCGCGATAACAGCGGCCAAGTTAAATCAAGATAACCGATCTTAATTTTAGAAAATACACCCCCCAATTCTTCTTGCCAGTCCATCTCAGTAAAATAATGATAGAAAATTCCGCCCTTATGCTCGCCCTCTTGAGTCATCTTCTTACGCCGTCGGCGCAGATCGTGATGATAAACACTGGCCAAAAAAAGGCCGTTAGCAGCTAAATGCTTTTTAATTAAATTATAAAATTGCTGGCGCAACTCCCGGGTCGGGATGTGCTCAATCAATTGAGTGGCCACCACCTTGTCAAAAGTGCCGGCTTTAAACTTAACCGCCGTGGCATCGGCGCAGATAAGAGCCAGCGGCGAATTAATTTGTTTGGCCGCTAATAATTGGAGAGAGGAGAAGGAGAAGTCGACCGCCACCACGAGCCCGGCGCCGGCTAACTCGGCCGTTAAGCGGCCGGTGCCGGCGCCATACTCTAGAATTGTTTGATCCAACACCTCTCCCAAGAGCTTGAGCGTCGGTTTAATCTCGCTGTAAAAACGGGGTGAGAGTCGCTCATCATAACGACCTGCGCCCGCATCCCGAGCCACTACCTCCTGCTTCATCTGTTGATTATCAATTAACTCGTCGAGTCGTAAAATACCTTGGTCAATTTTATAAACTTGCCCGCAAGTCACGCATCTTACATCTCCCGCCGTTAAGAACTCTCCTGCTTGTTCCACTGCCAATTCCCCTTCATCTTTAGGACAAAGTAAAATATTTAACACCGATTTAGGAAAGCCGTGATAAATCATAAAAAAGTTCACTCAATTTCTCCACAGATTGAACAGTTGGTGAATTAAGAGGGCGATTTTTTACGCCCTGCTTAAGTTGTACTCTCAAATCCGGGTTAGTTAAAAATTTATCTAAAACGTCGGTTAAAGCAGAAGCTTGCCCCGTTTCAAACAATAAGCCATTATCCCCATCAATAATTATTTCTTTCAGCGCCGGCAAATCGGCACTAATTACCGGCACTCCCGCCAAGAGTGCCTCATAAACCACCAGCCCTTGTCCCTCACGTAATGACGGCAAGACAAAAGCATCCGCTAAATACAAAAATTCTTTGGCCCGGTCCGGAGCGACAATAATTTTTATTTGCTCTTCTAACTTTAAGTCGACTACCTTCTGGCGCAAACTCTTCTCCAGTGGGCCATGACCCAAGATTAAAAATTGCGCCCTAGCTTCAGTTAATTGTTTAATCGCTTCAATTAATAAACTGTGTCCCTTCTCTGATGAAAAACGTCCGATAGTAATAAGGGTTATTAAATCAGGCCTTATCCCAAATTCCTGTCGCAGATTATCTACATTTACTGATTCAGGGGTCGGGACAGAAAGTGGATTAGGAATTACCACTATTTGCTCTACCGATAAATTCTGTTGCTTCCGAGTGAAGTCAGCCACCGTCTCTGTAGACACAACGACCGCTTGAGTAAAATGTTTTAATATTCTATCCACCATTATCTGCCAGCGATTCTTATTAAAGTAAGTACTATGCTCAAAACTGACAATTGTTTTAACTCCGGCCAACACCGCTAACACTCGAACAATTAAATTAGTGAGGAATAAGTGGGTGTAAACAAGGTCAAACTTCTCTTGGCGTAAGAAGCGATAAATCTGCCAGAGAGTCTTAATATCAAAAATACTTCTGTTTTTTAATTTAAAGTGTCGTTGGTGATTGAGCGGTAAGAAAGAATTAACTTCCGCTAGGAAGTTGGCCGCCTTACTGGGATAAAGCGTCAGCAAGTAGGGTTCAAATTTATTTTTATCCAAGCCTTTAAGCTGACTGACCACCACGCTCGGCGCCCCGCCAATATTGAGGCAGTTGATGGCAAAGAGGACCTTGATTGGGCGAGAAGACACGGTGTTAGAAGAGGGTGTAGATAAATGGCGCTACCACGCTACCTTGGCTCAAGATCAGCAAGAGACCAATTAACACCAAGACTACCGCAATAGGGAGAAGCCAAAACTTCTTCCGGCCCCACAAGAAGCGTAAAAACTGGCTAAAAATAGTGACTTTATCCATACAAGAGTCATCATAACCCAATTAGGACATCTCTTCCATAGCCTGGCGCCAATCGGTGTCCGGGTGCGGGTGCCAGTAAGTATCCGGCTCTACTTTAGACTTTTTAGTCACCAATCTCTTAACTATCGCGATGGGCGTAATCACTAAATAGAAGAGAATGGTTAAGATAATATGACTGACAATAAAGCCCAAAATAAGACCTAAGCCCAACCATAACTTGTAAGGCCACTTCAAGGCTCGGGGTAAAATTATCCCGCCTAAGATTAAAATTGTTCCCAACACTCCTAACCACAATTCCCAAATTGAGAGTAAGGCGAAGATGCCACCTACTACCAGGCCGAAGCGACGTAATTCCTTCTGGCTCGGATTTAATTGAGCAACCTCGCGTTTAATCTCTAAGATTAATTCTTGCATGATTAAAGTTTTAAATAATTAAATACTGACTCCGCGATAACGGCATAACCTCGCGCGAGCGGATGCCCATCCATGGTCACACCATAAATCTTCTCTCCCCTCCCTAAGGCCGCGGTTAAATCAGCCAACGGGAAGATGCATTCTGTTTTTAAAGTAGAGCATAAGGCGCGGACTTCTTGGGCCAACTGCTGCTCGGCCTTCCAGTAAAATTTAAAGTTGTCTGGAATTTTTTGGCCACTCTTTTCTAAATACGATAAATAAACCGCTTCTTTGGTGGGGATGATGTTGAAGATTAGACGAACTTTATTTTCTTTGGCCTTAGCAGCAAGTTGAGTTAAAGCTTGAGTAGTTAAGCGCCAACCCTCGGCCGTTTTATCTTGCGACAAATCCACCGAGCCTAAGCGATAAATGGGGCTAAGCACCGTCCCCACCTTCTCATCCTCATACACCCACACCAAATCCGGCCGCTCGGCAGAGAGCTTGGAAACATCATTTAAAGATTCCGGCAATTTCTTGGCTAAACCTAGACTCTCACGCAGGCCGCGAGTAGCATTACCGGCCAAAGCGTAAACTCTCACATTGTTACGGAACCAATCGCGAGAAGATTTTATTTTATAAGCTAGTGTCCCCGGTTCCAACCCATAAGCCAGCGTTAAACGATAATTAGTGGAGGAGGCTACCGATTGATAACCATCGCGCCGCCACTCTTGCCAATAATCTTTACTGTACACCAAGCGCTCAGCATCAAGTAAGTCATTGCCCAAATAAAGTCCCACAAAAATGGTCTCGGGATTTTTCTTTACCGCTTGGTCAAATAAATAATTGTATTGAACAGGACCATAGCCACCGGCGGCCATTTGATAAACGGTGGTGCTCCCCAATTGCCCCAACACTTGCGGCCAAGCCTCCTCGCGCGTGGCGTTATTGCCCTCGGTCTGTGAGTCACCCAGAGCCACAATCTTGGCGCTCCCTAAAACTTTTTCATTCCTAAAGCCATTCTCATCCCAATCCTCGGTCGGCGCGCCCCGCACACCTAAAATTGGATCTTCAATAATCGCCGCCGGAGACAAGAGGCGTAAAATTATTTCTGTAAAAATTAAGACTAAAATAACCGATCCAACCACCAGCGAGCCATTGAGCCAAAAGTTTTTTGAATAGTAAAAAGTCATAATTAATCTAAAGTAAATTCCTTCTGCCATGCCGTGTCAGCAAAGTCGGGCAACTTATCTTCCTTGCTAATAATAAAGTCTCCCAAGACCAAGATATCCATCTCTGTCCGGCGGAAGCACCTGTAAGCATCCGTGGGAGAGCCGACAATCGGCTCACCGCGGACATTAAAAGAAGTGTTAATAATCACCGGACAACCCGACAACTCATAAAAAGCACTAATCAAGCGATGATAATCAGAGTGAGCATCCTTATCGACTGTTTGTACTCGGGCCGAGTAATCCACATGAGTAACCGCCGGGATGGTCGATCTTACTTGCTTCAACTTCTCTATGCCCCATAAATTTTGGGCTTGATCGGGCAAACGATGCTTCTCTCGCACCAACGCGGTCAGTAACATGTAGGGCGATTGATGACTACTCAATTCAAAATATTCATTGGCCTGCTCGCGTAAAACGGACGGGGCGAACGGACGGAAGCTCTCGCGGAATTTAATTTTCAAATTCATCTTGGATTGCATCTCTTGGTTCCGCGCATCACCAATAATAGAGCGATTACCTAAAGCGCGCGGACCAAACTCCATTCGTCCGCGGAAGAGGCCGATCACCCTGCCGTCATTAATGGCCTTAGCTACCTCAGTATAAATTTGCCCATCAGGATAAAAGTGGCAAGGAATTGAGTTCTCGTCCAAAAACTTTTTAAGCTCATCATTGCTCCAACTGGGGCCCAAGAGGGAGGCCTGCTGAAGGTCAGTTTGATTATTAACCTCTCGTGGTTTATTTAGATATTGATACCAAGTGGCGAGCGCGGCGCCAAGGGCGCCGCCGGCGTCTCCCGCCGCCGGTTGAATCCAGATATCCTCAAACAAGCCACTTCGCAATATCTGACCGTTAGCCACACAGTTAAGAGCCACACCACCCGCGAGGCACAAATACTTCAGACCACTTTTATCCTTCACATAGCGCGCTAGACCCAACATTAATTCTTCTGTTACCACTTGTAAAGAAGCGGCCAAATCCATTTCTCGCTGAGTTAAGTCTGACTCCGGCTGCCTCGGCTCGCCGCCAAATAATTGATGGAATTTACGATTAGTCATAGTTAAACCAGCCGGATAATTAAAATAACTCATATCTAATTTAAAGGAGCCGTCCGCTTTTACTTTAACCAAATGTTTACGGATCAAATCGACATACTTGGGCTCGCCATACGGCGCGAGTCCCATCACCTTATACTCGCCGGAGTTAACCTTGAAGCCTAAGTAATAAGTGAAGGCGGAATATAGTAAACCTAAAGAATGCGGGAAGTTGAGTTCTTCTTTAATTACCAATTCATTACCGCGCCCCACCCCCCAAGACGTGGTCGCCCACTCCCCCACGCCGTCTACTGTGAGCACCGCAGCCTCTTTAAACGGCGAGGGGAAGAAGGCCGAAGCGGCGTGGGCTTGATGATGCTCGGTGTACAAAACTTTACCGTTATAACCCAACTCCTTTTTGATCACTATTGAGAGCCACAGTTTACGCTTAACCCATACTGGCACCGCCTTTAAGAAGGATCTAAAGCCATAAGGCGCGTAATCCAGATAAGTCTCAAGTAGACGCTCAAACTTTAAAAAAGGTTTATCGTAAAACACTACCAAATCAACCTCCTCTATTTTTATCTTGGCTTCCGCCAAACAATACTTAACTGCTTGAGTTGGGAAATCGGGATCATGCTTCTTCCGGGTAAAGCGCTCCTCTTGCGCCGCGGCGATAATCCGGCCGTCCTTCACCAGGCAAGCGGCGCTGTCGTGATAAAAACAAGAGAGACCAAGAATATTCATGGGAACTTATTTACTTCCTAACTAAGCCAAAATTACGATAACCTTTAACCGTCTTTGCCCCCACCTTAGTAATAAAATCAGACCAAGACTTATTCCAGCCAATATCGTCTGATAATAAGAATCCGCGGGTAGGGATCGTGGGCCACACGGTAGAAAACTCCAACATCATCGCTTCATAACTGTGATCACTGTCGTGATAAAAAATATCAATCTTATGTAATTGGGTTAAAAGTTTAGGTAATTCAACTTTAGAGTCGCCCAAGATAAGTTGCCAGCGCTGTCGTAGATTATCGGGCACTAACCACCCAGGCTCGCGCCCCTCGGGGACAAAGCCCTTAAGCTCGGTGTTACCCTCATGAGTAGTATAAGTCTCCGGCGCGGCCGAAGAATAGTGCTGGGGTAAATCGATAGAATATAACTTGCCCAAATTATTTTTCTCTAAGGCCAGTAAAATAGCCGAGGAAGAACGGCCACTGGCCACGCCCGTCTCTACTACCACTTCGGGCTTAATCGCCCTCGTTATTAAATAAAGAGCGAAAACATCAAAATCTCCAGCATGACCATAAGAGAAGTGTTGCCGGAATAAATTAGATCGGCTTAACTCTTTTAATTCTGAAACTAATTCCGGCTGCTGGGGGAAGAGTTCTTCTGACCACTTTATAGCCGTGGCCAAATCTTGTTTAAACAGTAAGCGCCGCTTAAAAGGTGAGGCTTGCCATAAATCCCGGGCCCCCACGGCCAGTACCCGGAGACCCGGCACCTTCTTAAATTGTAAATAAATGGCTCTAAGCATATTTAATATTTTTACCCGTTAACCGATTATACACCGCGGGGCCCAACAACGAGACCAGGTAATGCTTAGGGTAAATTAAGTTGAAGAAGTGGTAGCGCCAGGCCTTAAGCCAATACTCACGCGCCTTAAGATAATTTTTATTATCCCAATGTAAATGGCCGACATGGAAGAGGCGCAAGGCATAAGCTTTAGGCTCGGCCAAGTATAAATCTTGATGCTTGTTTAAAAAGCGCTCGTACCCGGCAATAATATTGGGCAAGTTTTTCTTCCCACCCATTTGCTCGCTCTCGCCAATATTTATTCTGGTTAGCGCCTCGGCCAGGGCATAAAATTTACTAACTTGACCCAGTCTAAGTTCCAGATCCCATTCTTGATTCTTCTTTTGTTCGGCGTCAAAAATAAATCCTCGCTCCACATAAGAACGCCGATACATTAAGGCACTGGTCCAAATGTCACACTTATATAATAACCGCGGTAAGGGCTCGATGATACCCGACTCTTTAGCCACGCTCCGATAAAGTAACAGCCCAGTCTCATCATAAGCGGCGACGCCACCATAAACCAAACTAACTTCCTCTGACGAATTTTTTAAGGCTTCCACTTGCTTCTCTAATTTAGTCGGTAACCATTCATCATCGTCATCGAGGAAGGTAATAAACTCACCCTTAGCCGTCTTAATACCCAGATTGCGTGTGGCCGCGCCGCCGGTATTTTTAGTTGTTTCTATGTACTGGAAATTTGGCATCCTCCAAAAAGAGGCTAGAAAAAAGTGATTCTTCACTGACTGGCCGTCATCGACCACAATCACTTCAAAATCAGTAAAGGTCTGGTCATAGACAGAGCTCAACGCCCGAGCTAAAAGCTGGGGTCGATTGTGGGTCGGAATAATAACACTAACCTGAGGCATTAATGAGTTATAACATCTTTTAACACTTTCTCTAACTCCTTAGTCTGCTCCGGCCAAGTGGGCCAATTTTGGGCCAATTTTAGGCCGCCGGTGGCAATCTTCTGGCGCTTCTCTCCGTCCACTACCAACTCCTCCAGTTTAGACTTAAGGGCCACTTCATCACGACGAGGTGCCACCAGCGCCGTCTCGTCGGCGAGCGCGAAGTCGCGCGAGCCGCCATTGTCATAAGTAACCACCGCCGTGCCACAAGCCATGGCCTCCAAGCTGGGTAGACCAAACCCTTCATCCCAAGACGGGCAGAGGAAGATATCCGCCCGAGAATAAATTTGGGCCAACTCTTCTTGCTTGGGCTCAAAATAAAATTCATCAAATTCACGAGACGCTTGATCAGCTTTAGCGCCAAAACCGACTAAAACCAAGTTGGGGTATTTAGCCTGCAATTCTCTCACTATCTTCACGGCCTCGGTCGTCCCCTTCCACTCATAAGGATGATCGAGTACCAGAACTCTCACCTTGCCATCATCTACTTTAGCCGCGGGTACAGGGTGGAAGATATTTGGGTCGAAAGAGTTAAGTAAAAGCTCCGCCTCCTGCCCAAAATCATTTTTAAGCATATCTTTAAGCCAAGTCGAGACCACTAATTTTTTAAGTGGCTGCTGATACACTTGCGACACCTTCTCCTTATCACCATGATAAAGTCGCTCGTCGTGTTGAATGGTGTGCACCACCTTAAACGGCGAGTTAACAAACCACCGAGCAATACCACTCGAATCGGCCACCACTACATCGGGATGAATTTTATTTAAAATTTTATGAACGCTCGCCTCGTTAACATACTGCACTTTAATATTAGTTGGTAAATTAAACCAAGTTAATTTAGAACCGAAAACTTTTTTAAGCCACAGATTGCGCCGGCTACTCTCATTAGCGAGGACTGTAACTTCATGGCCCAAAAAGGAAAGTTCCCGCGCGTGAGTTAAGATTACCCTCACACCACCACTTAACTTAAGATGAGGTAAACAAAAAACAATCTTCATAATTATTTATTCTCCAACTTCACAATAAATTGATAACTGAACAAACCAGGGAAAATTTTGGCTAAAAATTTAGTACCCCGGGTGGGGATGTGATGAGCAGAATCTTTAATAATAAAACCAGTGCTTTGAATTAAATCTTTAAAAGCCCACCAACTAAAAAAGTGAATATGCCCCCGATCCATCAGGCCGGTATCAGTATAAGTAAAATTGCCGAAAAATATTTTTAATCTGTTCTTCCAAAAGAGCACATTGGGCACGGTGATGATAACGGGAGAAGAAAATTTATTTTTAATTTTAAACAACAAGTCTTCTGGCTTAAACAAGTGCTCTAGCACTTCTGAAATAACAATTAAATCAAAATTGGTATTAAATAAATTCTCCGGCCAGTTACTAGTTAAATCCAACATCTCCGCTCCGTCTAAATGTTTACTTGCCTCGCGTACGGCTTCGGGAGAGATATCAACGCCATAGACCTTAACTCCGGGGAACTTGGTCTTCAACTCCTTCCCCAATTCTCCGCCCCCACAACCTACATCTAAAACCGACTTATTATTTAAGTCTCCAGCCAAGGCCAAAATGCCGTTCATCCGCCCCCGGCCAATCTTCCTATACACCTCCTTCTGCCCATAATATTCCCCTAGTTGCATGTGCGCTTATTCTACCCTAGCCAGTAATTCTGACAATCTTTTTTCAACCAATTGTTCATTAAAATCTTGATGGGCCTGGGTCTGGCCCATGAGAGCGATTTGTTTGGCCTGAGGGAGGTCGGATGCAACTTCTTTAATCTTTTGCGCCAAGGCTTCAGGGTTAGAAGGTGGGACCAAGAAGAGATGTTGATTGTTTATGAAGTATCGCTCTACCGCCCTACTCTCACCGGTGATAAGTGGCATGCCCACCGCCAAGGCCTCTATTACTTTATTAGGGATCACCCGCTGCATCTTCTCGCCCTCGCCAAAGACGCCCAAAGCAATATCTGCTGATTTAAGCGCAGCGATAATTTCTGGGTAAGAAGTTCGGGGATAGAAGGTAACATTCTCCAGATTATAGACATCCGCCAGAGCTTTAACTTTTTTATAATCCTGACCACCACCAATAAGAGTAAAGTGAAGATTATTTTCTGATTGTAAAATTCTGGCCGCTTCAATAATAATTGCTACGCCTTGGAGCGGAATATACTTGCCATAAAATAAAATATTTACTTTATCTGATTTTAATAACTTCTTCTCTGATTTAAGATTATTTAATAAGTCATAATCTGGCACGACCGGGATAACCGCCTGCGACAGATTAGAGGATAAATTAAAATAATTCTTATGCTCTTCCGTATCAAATAAGACCCCCTCCCCCGCTTTACCCGTGAGTTTATCCAGCCAGCGATAAAATTTAGCTTTCAGAGAATTAACGCTCGCCAATTTACGATCGGTAATATTGGTATCATAAATGGAGATGAAGGCATCCAAGATAACTTTGGGCCGACCAGGTGCATATTTAATTAGCAATAAGAAGGGTAGCAAGAAGTGAATAGGCTGAAGAATAACCGCATATTTATAGCGATAACTGAAGGTTAGATAAAAGGCCAACTTAACTCCACCCCACCAGCGCGATTGAAGGGGCCACTCCGTTACTTCCGCATTTTTTTTGAAACTGTTAATCAGGATCCGATTACGCGGATAAGTGGGGTCGTATAAGCCAGTGATTAAAACTTTAGACATGATTAAGGAAGTTAATTATCTTCTCGGCCCGCTTAGTCCAAGTGTAATTTTGCACATCCGCCCAAGCTTGATTCCCCACTCGCTCGCTTAACTCCCGATCATTTAAGGCCAGATTAATCTTAATAGCCAAGTCAGAAGTATTGCCCGGCTCGCAGAAGATGGCATTATCCTCGGTTAAAATTTCTTTAATACTCGGCAAGTTGGAGGCAATAATCGGCCGACGCGCGGCCATGTATTCAAACATCTTGAGTGGTGTCATAAAGTATTCATAGTGAGCCTTGCGGGGGAAGGGCATCAATAAAACACTAGCCGCTTGTTGCCAGAGGGCTAAACTTTCTTGTGTCTGCTTCTCTACTAATATCACCTTATCTTCCAAATTTAATTCCATCGCCAAATTCCGATAATAAGTTAAATCTGTTTCATTACCACCCACCGCCACAAAGGTAATCTCTGGGTCAGAGATTTGAGTTAGTGCTTCTAAAATATCCCCAACCCCCTTCTCGATACCCATAGTGCGGAAGCTGCCGGTATAAAGTAATATTTTCTGACCCGCTAATTGTTGTTGAAGATCAGGTGGGAGATTAAGTTTAGCCAAGGCTTCTGTCGGATCAAGATTAAGAGCGAACTTCTCTAAACTAACCCCGTTAGGCGCTACCAAAATTTTATTTTTAGACACGCCAGCTTCAATAAACTTCTGCCCAATGAAGCGATTGGTCGTCACGATCTTAGACACATTTTTTAAAAACCAGAGTGACAAAATTTTATTGCGCCCAAACCAATCATGACACTCATAAACCGTTTTAAATCCCCTCCGGCTAAACAGCCAGATCACCTCCGGATTACGAGTGTAGATAACCGTGCTTTTATCGGCAATCAACTTAGCGGCGCGATGCGCGAATACTAACCCCTGCAAATAGAAGCTCCAGCGCCCCAAGTAAGGACGCGCTTTAAAAAAGTCGAAGCCCTTAACAATAGTAATCTTAAAGTTATTCTTAACCTGATAAAAATCAAATAGATTAGCAGAGATATTGTTTATTCTCTCGGGCGACAATAAACTCACCTCCACCCCCAAACTAGAGAAGGTCTCGCACATCTTGGAGATCTGATGGCCGTAAGCCTTCTCGGTGGGTAAGCGGAGATTAATAACGTAAGCTAGCTTCATGAATTGATGACAATCGTTTTAGGTAAATGCAATTCCGGACTTAAAGTCTTAAACAATTCATAGTTATGGGTACTGATTTGTTGCCAGTGCTTGGCATAAGTCACGCCAAATTCCGCTCGCGGCAAAGCCGCTCGCTCGGAGAGCCGGCCCAAACGCACCTCCGGCTCCGACTCTACTATCACCAATTCACTGGCCCGCGGCAGGGTCTGGGAGAGTTGTTTAAATTCATGTTTACCGGCCACATGCTCAAAGAGCGATAAGAAGGCTTGGAAGTGCCCTTGATCAATCACCGCCTTAGGATAATCGCGCGCCAAGATCCACTTGGCGTTGGAATGGAAGAAGAGATTCATCAATTTTAAATACAGAAGCTTCTTCGGACCGCGACGATGACGCCACAATAATTTTAAAAAGTTAAAGCTGGAGCGTGGGAAGTAACTAATGAAGATTAAGTTAAGCCACAATAATTGCCCACGACTCCTCACCTTCACCACCTTGAAGCCCTCCTGCTCCAGCTTATGAGCGAGGGTGGACTTGCCTGCTCCGGGCAAGCCCAAGAGTTCCACCGTCTCCAACTTCTTAAACTTCACGCCGTAAGACTCGGTGATAAGAGCGGTAAGAGGGTTAAGGGGCAAGAAGCGGAAGAGCTTGCCCACCAAGCGATTGGCAGTAGGCGACTTTAAAAAGGGTACACTCACCGTCACCGGATAAATACCCACAACGCGGAAGTTAAAGCGACTTAAGATTTGGGTTAACGGCAAGGAGCCGGTTTGTTGCTTGTGACGCTTGCCTACCTTATGCCGGCGCAATTTATTAAGCCAAGGATGAGGATACTTGGTAATAATGAAGCCCGTGCCACCTGGCAAGAGCGCCCGACTAACTTGAGCCACAAATTCTTCTTTATCGTTAAAATATTCAAAAGCGCGAGAAGAGAAGAAGAGTTGATAACTCTCAGTTAATTTAAAAGTGGAGAAATCGGCCTCCGTAAATTTAATCTTCTCCTTCTGCTTACTTAGCGCCTTCTTGGCTTCCGTGAGCATCGCTTTAGAAATATCAATGAGATCATAGTGCGCCGTCTCCCACTGACTTAAAAGTAATTTAGTCCAAGTCCCCGGGCCCGGCCCCACTTCCAACACTTGCTCCGGTGTTAAGGATTTATCGGCCAATAAATGCTTCTCAATTGCTTCTTTGGTTAATTGATAAGCGGCCTCATCCAACGATGATTTAAACCAGCGATAAGACTCATAGGATCCACCGGTCGAGGCTGGTACCTCTTTATCATAATGATCTTTAATGTGTTGATGTGACATCAGTTAAATTGGAAACAATTTTCTGCATTAAGGCAGGCAAGGAGTATTGCTCGGCAATAATCTTTTGCAAGCGAGCGCGCAAGTCAGCTTTAGCTTGGGGTGATAAAGATAAAATCTCTTCTACTTTCTGAGCAAAGGCTTCCGGCTGGTCTGAAGTCAGCAACAGATCCCCATCATCTCCTAAAACTTGTTTAAAAGTCTCGCCGGCAATAATCGGTATGGTCCCGGCCGCCATGGCGTCTAAAACGGCTTTATCCAAACTCCCCGTCTGGCTCATGGTAACAAAGAGCTCCGCTTCCGACAAACATTTTGGTAAGTCACTATAAGGCCTTGGGCCAGCAAAGGTGACTCTATTATTTAATCCTAAATTATTTATTAAATCTTTTAATTCTTCCACATACACTTCATCGTCCGCCGTTACTGGACCACCGTAAAAAATTAATCGCCAAGGAGTATTTGAAATTAAAGCCAAAGACTCCAACAATTCTTTTTGTCTTTTAATCCGTGAGATTCTGCCCGCGTGAACTAAGAGACCTACCTCTCTTACTGTTTGCAAATTATTAAAACGTTCTAAATCAATACCCTGACCCACCACTTTTACCTTTTTACTTGGCAAACGGAAGCCTTTAGGGGCAGAGGTAAAAATAATATACGCCAACTTCTCGGCCAGGCGCAAGGACCAACTCACCGAGCCGTGAGCGTACCATAAGCTAATCGGTTTATTAAAAAACTTCCACACCACCCAGCCCAAAATAACGTAGACCTGATTCATATGGATCCAGACCGCGTCATAATCACGCCGGCGCGTCCAAACATATTTATAAAAATTGACGAGATATTTAAGCCGACTCTCGCCGGTCTCTTTCCCTAAAGACCAGACCCTAACATTGGCAGGCAAAGTAAATCTTCCCTTAGACAAGCAAATCACCTCCAAGCTCTCTGTCTGGCGAGCCAATTCGGCGAGCCAGCCCACCATAAAGCCCAGTACTTGATCCTCTTCATTTACCACTTGAGTGATGACTAAGAGTTTCATTTTATTTCTTTTCTTCGTGATACTCTTGCTCGGCATTAACGGCCCAAAGATTATCTTTACGCAAGTAACCAGTTTTAATATTATCGACCGCCATCATGGCCGTAAGCATGGAGTGATCCTGATTATTGTAGCGATGCATGCCATTGCGACCGATCAAAAACAGATTACCAATATTATCGGTAAAGTCTTTAATCACCTGGAATTGCTCGTAACCGCCGTGATAAGACGGGTAGGTCTTCTTCATTTTAATCACTGTGCCATCCAAAACATCGCCAGCGCTAATAAGTTTTATTTGTTCTAATTCGTCACTCGCCAATTTAATAAAGTCGGCTGATTCCATCTGCCAGAGCTCATCACCTTCATTACAAAAATATTCTAAGCCCACCCAAGTCTTGGTCTCATCGGCCACCATGTAAGGGCTCCAATTATTGAAGATTTGAATTCTCCCCACCTTCACTCCCGGCTCTTGAATGTAGAGCCAATTATCACGAGCAACCGTGCCGGGCTTGCCGGCCGGTAAGGGTTGCTTAAGTAAGAGACCAGCGGTAATAAAATCGCGATAGGTTAAACGCTCAGCCACTTCTTGCACCGCCCCCGGCGCCTTCTCGCCCAAGGCCTTGATTAAATCTTTAACCGGCATGGTGGAGATAAAGTAATCGCCCTCTACCCTCTTAACCTCCCCGGTTTGATTATTTTTAATCGTAACGGCTTTAATATTTTGCCCCTCTAATTCCAAACCTACAATCTCACTCTCATAATTAAGCTCACCTCCCTTCTCTACTACCTGACGGGCCACCTCTTGCCACATTTGCCCCGGACCAAATTTAGGATATAAGAACTTCTCAATCAAGCTGGTTTCCGTCCCCTTCTGCATTAGTGATTGATCCCGACGGAAGACCTTGCTCGCCGCGTCTTTAAGAGCGCTGGTAATAGACAGGCCCTTCACTCGCTGGGCGCCCCACTCGGCCGAGAGGGCCGAGCACGGCACGCCCCAGACCTTCTCGGTGTAATCGCGGAAAAAGGTCTTGTACAACTCACGGCCAAAACGATTGATATAAAAATCTTCCAAACTCTTCTCCGGAACGACAGGTTTAACCTTAATCCATAAATAAGAGAATAATATCTTAGTGAGTCGCCACGGACCCAAATTAACAATCGTCTGATAACTTAAAGAAATTGGATATTTAAAAAACTTCCCGATGAATAAAATACGGGACAAGCGATTGCGCACCAACATCACCTTATCAACCTTATTAGGATCTGCCTGACCAGCGGCCGAGAGATTGGTTTCTTTATTCTGATAAGTTAAGGTTAAATCGGTGGGCGCGCCGGCTTGCAGAGGCAAGATATCCAGCCACCAGCGCATTACTCGATCAGACTTAGAGAAGAAGCGGTGGCCGCCAATATCAATTTTATTGCCCTTATAATCCACTGTCCGAGAAATACCACCCACCATCTCACTACCTTCAAAGATAACCGGCAACACACTGGTCTCGCGCAACAACTCCAAGGCGGCCGTTAAGCCAGCCGGGCCACCGCCGATAATAATCGCTGTTTTAGGTTTAATTTCCGACATGAGAAGATTTAACGCGTTGATGAAATAAAGATAACTTGCGAGCCAAGAAATTCCAATTAAACACCAGGCCCACCGCCACCACTTTAGATAATAAATAATACAGGCCCAGTTTATCGGTTAGTAGCCACAGAATAGTGTTGTTGAGAATTAAGCCCACAATACCGATTAAACCAAAGATTAGAAACTCGGATTTAAAGTCTCGCCACACCCGCTGACTGAAGACCCACTTAATACTAAGCCAGTACACCACCCCAAGTCCAGCCAAGAAGGAGATGGTGGCCGAGACCAAGTAATGAAGACCAATAACTTCTGTGAGGAAAATGAGTAAGCCAGCATCCACAGCTAAGCCTACCAAACTCGCCAAGAAGTAACGGCCAAATTCTGACAAGAATAGTCGCAGGCGAGGATAAGTTAATAATTTGGTAAATAAATACTGAACTGACAAACCAGCCAATAAAAAGATAAAAGGAGAGATGGGCAAACGATACCGCGGCATGGCCACCGGCCCCACCGCCACCGCAAAGTAAGCGATTAATAAAAATATTCCGGCAATAATTAATCTCTTATTTTTATTTACAAACACCGACAGTCCGGCGAGTAAAATTAAAGTGAGCCAAATTAAGCGCTCTAATAACACCAACGGATCGACGAATAAGGCCTTGAGGGCTTGGCCAAATTCTCCTTCAGTTACCAAAGAAGAAATATTAATATCTGGCGGAGTAGATCGATCAAGGACCCAGCCGTAATTATCGAGGCCACTGCCCAAGAAAACGGGAACGGTTTTAAGTAAGTGGAATTGAGCGTAAGAGAAAGGCTCGGCTAAAATTACTCCTCGAGCCAGGGCTTGATACTCATCACCAAAGCGGAAGCCTGACAGATCATAGGGCTTGGTAATGGCGAACTGGGACCTAAACTCATCTTGAACCACCTGCAAATCTTGACCCGTACTCTGCGCTTTAAATTGAGCGGCGTTATAAAAAAGTAAGTTATAACCGGTCAGGGATGATAAAGAATAGTGGCCCGTTAACTCACCATTGCGCCAGAGCCACGGGCCCAAAATAATACTAAAACTAACAAGAAACAAAGCTGCTATTGGCAATAAGCGTCCGCGCCAGAAGTCCCTCTGTAAAATTAAGTAGCCAATAATAACGACGGGCGCGGCAAAGATGGCGATGGGTCGGATTAAAATGGAAGTGGCGAGTAATAGTGAGTTAAAAAAAGTAGAGGTTAAACTAACCGTATTTTTAAACCATAATAAATAAACAGCCAGAAGGAAGAGGAAGACAAAAGCCAGATCGCTTAAAGCGAATAAGGAATTAAAAATGGTGGTTGGATCAAGTAAATAAAACAAGCTCGCGGCCGCTCCCAGCCACTTACTACCAAGACTGTACCCAATTAAATAAATAATTAAACCGGTACCTAAGATAAAAAATAAATTCAAGAAAATTAAGGATGCCGGTGAATTAAAGACCTGCAACCACAAGCCAGCCAAGAACGGGTAGCCAGGGGTACGGAAAACTTCCGGCTCATTAGCAACGGCCAAATTACGGGTGAAGCGCTGGGCCTCAAAAATATTTTGGCCCAGTAAAACATATTCCTTAGCATCGGAATCGGCGACTACCACCCTCTCACCGAACTCCGCCCAATTAGTAAATCTCTGACTGGTAAAATAAAAAAGACCACCATAGACCACAACGGCAAGCAGAAGGAAAAACGAAATAAAATAATGAAAATTAAAACGAGTCATGTCTTAAAGTAATTTAGACCATTCGGACTTTAAAACTTGTTGATACTCTGTCTCGCTAACGCGGGGCGGTAATAAAGATTTAACCGGCGCTCTTAATTGCTCAGTTAACCTTTGGGCCAAGTCGGCAGGCGTAGGTAAAGAAATTTGCGCTCCCACCTCCTCGGCGATACCTACCGCCGTGGAGACAATGGGCAAGCCCACCATCGCCGCCTCGACCAAAACTAGACCATAACCCTCATAGGCAGAAGTATGGATAAAGAGATGCGCCACCTCATAAGACCGCACCATCTCCTCCGGACCTAAAGCCCCGACCCACAACACCCTATCATCAATAC
>JAGORB010000002.1 GCA_018063065.1 Minisyncoccota bacterium | reverse complement strand
CTCTCGCCTCTCACAATTTGTAGATAAAAAAGCTTCCCAAAGAAGATGAGGGTAATGGCAACTAAGACAATGGCGATTAAACGGATGCGACCCTGATGATGATTAACGGTCATAACTGGTGAGCAGAGACAGCGACACCGCCTCGCTCCGCTCGGCGAAGAGCGGCTCCTGTGGTAGCGGGGCGAAGCCCAAGGTCACCGCCAAGTCTAAATTGATCTCGCTTAGCATCGCCATCGAACTGCTCTCCAGCACCGCAATCTTGGTCTCTAGTTCTACCATCTGCTCCAAGGCCTGCTCACGGGCCTGCAAGTTATAAACCGAATTATGTAAAAGATAAATGTACGCTCCAGCTAGTAACAAAAGTAAAACAAGTAGCCATGGTAAAAGCCGCCGATCGGACAGCTTAAAATAAAATTGTTGGATAATTATAAATGATCTCATGGCTTAAATCTTCTTAATGACTCTTAACTCGGCACTGCGAGAACGGGGGTTAGATAACTCTTCTTCGCGCGTGGCTTGGATGGCGTGCTTGGTAAGCAAGTTGTGTCCCTCTCCCTTCTTATCTCTAAAAAAGTTCTTAACCAAGCGACTCTCTAAACTATGGAAGGAGATGACGCCGAATCTTCCACCCGGGGCCAAGCTCTCCCAACCCTTGGTGAGACCCTCTTTAAGCGCACCCAACTCATCGTTCACCGCGAGGCGCAAAGCTTGGAAGGTGCGTGTGGCGAAGTGCAAGCGCTTGTGAGTGTACCAAGCCGGGACGGCGCCGCGGATAATCTCTACCAACTCACCGGTCGTCTCGATGTCCTTCTCGTGCCTCGCCTCCACTATCGCCTTGGCAATGGCGGGCGCGAAGGTCTCTTCTCCGAAGCCGCGCAGAATCGCCACCAAATTATCTTCCTCCCAACTATTAACCACATCCTTAGCGGTTAAATCTGACTCGGTGGGACCCTCCTTCATGGTCATCAGCAAGGGCTCATCATGCATGAAGGAGAAGCCGCGACCGGAGGGACCAATCTGATCCGAGTGCACACCCAGATCCAATAAAATTCCATCTACTTGCGTGAGCCCCAACTCGGCTAAGACTTTATCGAGGTGCCGGAAGTTGGCGAGATGGAAAGTGGTTTTACACTTAACTCCTTTTAAAGTTTCTTTAGCTTTAACCAAAGAGCTTTGATCTTGGTCTAAGCAAATTAGGTGTCCAGTGGATCCTAGTTTTTGAGCCAGCTCTAACGCATGCCCACCAGAACCTACTGTCCCATCTAAGAAAACTTCACCTGCTTGTGGTGACAAGATTTCTAACACTGCTTGTAAAAGAACCGGGGTGTGGGCCATTAGAAGACGCCAATCTCACCCAACTTCTGAGCCAGCCGATCGGCCTCCTTCTCTACCCGGCCGGTATGCTCTAACCACTTGCCTTCATCCCAGATCTCTACCCGATCATTCACGCCGGCCAAGACCACTTTGGCGCCTAAACCGGCGAAACTCTTCAAGAAATCCGGGATCAACACTCGGCCCAAACCATCGATCTCGGCCGAACTGGCGCCCGCAAACATAAACCGATTAAAACTGCGACTCTCGGCTTGACCCATGGAGAGGTTGCTCAACTTCTCGGAGATCTTCTGCCATTCCTTTACTGGGTAAAGGAAGAGACAAGAATCCAAACCGCGCGTGAGCACCACCTTCCGGCCCAACTCCTTACGGAAAGAGGCTGGCACTGCCAACCGCTTCTTATCATCCAGAGTGTGCCGATATTCGCCAATTAACATATACCACTTTTTACCACTACCATTACATTTTACTCCACTATCTCCCACTCGCCCACCGGCAAATGGTGGATAAACTCCCCTTTTCCTCATTCCAAGACAAAAACAACCCCCTTGGCAAGGAGTTGACTTGAAATTTATTAAATTTTCTAATTATTCGCGGGGGCGGAGGGTTGGGAAGTAGATGACCTCGCGGATGTTCTGGGTGTCGGTGAGGAGCATGATCAAGCGGTCGATGCCAATCGCCCAACCGCAAGCTGGTGGTAGGCCGTATTCTAGCGCTTCTAAGTACGCCTCATCCTTAACTTGGGCCTCGGCGTCGCCACCCTCACGCTTCTTCTCCTCGGTCATAAAGCGCTCGCGCTGATCAATCGGGTCATTAAGCTCGGCAAAGCCATTCACTACCTCCAAGCCACCCACCACGAGCTGGAAGCGATCAATTAAACTCGGATTATCCTCTTGCCGCTTGGCCAGCGGTGCCGACTCAAACGGATAATCAGTAATGAAGGTGGGTTGAATAAGCTTGGGCTGGCAAGTCTTCTTATAAATCCGATCTAGCAATTTCTCTCGGCTATCGCCGCTCTCTAAACGAATACCCAATTGCTCGGCCTTAATTTTAAGCTCGTCCTCGCTAATGGTCTCGGGCTCAGGGATTAAGGCGTAACGCCGGAAGAGGTCGAAGTATTTAATCACTCCAAACTTCTTACTAAAGTCGATCAGCTCGCCGGCGTGAGGCAGCTTAGTGGAGCCGAAGACCTTCTTGATCACCTTCTTAAATAAATCTTCCACCAACTCGCGTTGCTCGGTGGGAGTAGAATAAGCGGCATACACTTCAATGGAGGTAAACTCCGGATTATGAGTGGTATCAATGCCCTCATTCCTAAAGTTCCGCCCCAACTCATACACCTTGTTGAAGCCACCAATTACCATCTGCTTCAAGTACAACTCCGGCGCCACCCGCAAGTACAAATCAATATCTAAAGCGGCGTGATGGGTCACAAACGGCGTCGCTGTCGCTCCGCCGGGCAGCGGCTGCAACATTGGCGTCTCTACCTCCAAGAAGTCTTGCTTGTTTAAAAAGTTCCTAATCTCGCTAATTACATTACTGCGAGTAGTAAATCTTTTCCTAACATCACTATTAATTAAACTGTCTAGGTAACGCCGACGGAAGCGCTCCTCGGTATCCTTAAGACCATCCCATTGGTCCGGCAAGGGCCGGAGGGTCTTAGTCAGCATCTGCCAAGTCTTTACCAAGATCGTCTTCTCCGCTCGCTTGGTTAAAAATAATTCGCCCGTCACAGCCACAATGTCGCCCAAGTCCACCGTCTCTTCAAATAACTTCTTGGCCGCCTCGTCGGTCTCCTCCTTCTTAATCAACGCTTGGAATTTACCCCCGCCATCATCGAGGTCGAAGAAGATAATCGCTCCTTGTCCGCGCAAGGCCATTACGCGCCCGGCTAAAGTGAGAGGTTTGCCGGCCTGGACTAAATTATCGAAGCTCTCCACCACCTCACTAAGCGTCAGACTCCGTCCAGTCTCAATAGGGTAAGCCACCATCCCCGCCTCTTTAAGACGGGTTAGCTTTTTTAATCGCTCTGCGCGCAGTTCATCGAGCGAGGCCATAAATAATTATTTAAAGTCGATTATCTTATAGATCATCTCACCGCGAGGTGTGAGGACGGTCACCTTATTGCCCTTATCGCCATTCATTAAGGCTGAGCCCAAGGGTGAGAGGTGGGAAATTTTGGCCAGAGAAGTGTTGGCCTCCTCCGAGCCAACCAAGGTGTAAGTCTCTTGCTTGCCGTCCGGCTTCTGCACCGTTACCGCCGAGCCAATACTAATAGTGGCGCCATGCTTGCCCTCAATGATAACGGCGCGCTTTAAAATGCCTTCAATGGTGATAATGCGATCCTCAATCTCGGCTTGCTTATCGCGCGCCTCGTGATACTCGGCATTCTCTGATAAATCGCCTAAAGCCTTGGCAGCCTCCAAGCTCTCGGCCACCTCGCGACGGGTTACGGTTTTTAATAATTTCAATTCGGCTTCTAATTCCGCGTATTTTTCCTTAGACAAGTACTCTTCATTTCCCATAGTCCCGCTATTATAGCCTATCTCATATTTAAGCGCCAACTCCCTTATCCCCGCCCTACATTTCCCTCTATTGACTTTTATATTTAAATATGTAATACTTGTTTTTAGAACCCAAAGGGAGGAAAAAGCGATGCCGATTCTTGATAGCAAGATCATGTTGTTTAGGGACATGAGGGAGAACGAGAATTTCAAAATCGAGGAAATCCAGCAAGCGAGGGAAACAAGGGAGAATCAACTTATCGAGGAGATACTAGAAAAGGCTCCCAAAGTTCTTCATTGGCACCTCAAGGAAGACTTGATGCTCAAAGATCTTCTACAGCACGGGAGATGCTCCCGTAGAATCCGTCACAAAGAACACGATGGATTGGAAACTCGTGCAAAAATTAAGACTGCATTCGAGAACCTCCAAAAGGTGGTCGGATCACTCTTGAAAGTCTCCTTTGTGACTGAACCACAACGCACAGAAGTAAAGCTAGAAATAGCGAAATTAACCACCCGCCGAGAGCAGAGAACCTGCTTCGGCGGGTTTTCTTTTTTTTATTTTATGAAGTTTTCAGATACTCGGGTTTGTAGATGGCCAGCCAGTCGAGGAGACCGCGCATGGCGGAAACGGCTCCCACTAAGTTAGATTTATGCCCCCGTTCCATCACAATCGCAAAGGCATACTTAGGCTGCTGATAGGGCCAAAAACCCATCACCCACGAGTTAACCTCCTCTTTAGATACACCCAACTCCGCCGTACCAGTTTTAGCCGCGATCTCCACTGTCCCCACATTTAAGCCCACAGCCGTCCCCTCTTGGACGGCGCGCCTCATACCCTCATGCACCACTTGTAAATTACCGGCATTAAAATTAAGTTTCTTCACCGCCGGTTTAGTCTCTACATCGGCTTTAAAGAGTGTTGGCTCCACCAATTTACCAGAGGCTAAACCAGCCACCGCCCGCACTACCTGAATAGGCGTAACCAAAAAGCCATATTGTCCAATCGAGGTGTGATAAGTATTACCTAAGAGCCAATCCTCGCCATCAAAGTTTTCCTTCTTCCATTCCGGGCTTGGGATGACACCAACTTCTTCATGAGCCAATTTAATACCGGTCGGCGCGCCAAAACCAAAATAACGAATGTACTCCTCTATCCGCTTAACCCCCAACCCCGCCTGACTTTTACCAAAGCCGCCACCAATTTGATAAAAATAAACGTCAGAAGAAACGGCCAAGGCCCGTCTCATATCTACCGCCCCATGCGCCTTCCAGTCTTTAAAAATAGTGGGTTTATCTGGATTATAAGGATTAGGTACCACTAACTGGCCGGTACTAACAATAGTTTTAGTCGGACTAATTACCCCCTCCTCTAAAGCGGCCAGGGCAATAAACGGTTTAATAATCGAGCCCGGAGTGTAGAGGCCAGAAATAGCCCGGTTTAAAAATGGCGAGCGCTTATCGGTTAAGTATTGATTGATCAAGGAGTGATCGGTGCCGGTGGCTACCAAGTAGTTGGGATTATATTCCGGATAACTGGTGAGAGCGATCACCTCGCCCGTCTGAATATCCATGATTACCGCCGCGCCGGCCTTGAAGCCACGCTCGCGCGAGAGCGTCTCAATGCGTTTATACAACTCGGCTGTTAAACGCTTATCCACCGAACTCACAATACTCTCCCCGCTCTCCGGCTCGGATAATAAATAATCGGATTTAATATTACCACCCACATCCACCTCCTCAATCTTCACGCCCTTGGTGCCGGCCAGGGCGGCGTTAAAGAAGCGCTCCAAGCCCTCCCGACCAATAAATTCTTTAGGATTGTAACCGTCTTCTATCTCTTCCTCCTTCGGATAACCAATGTAACCCAAGATGTGACCAAAGCCCGGCTCAGTGGGATAAGTGCGGTTGGGTGTATTCCACGATAATTGCTCGCCATTGCGGTCATAAATAATTCCCCGCTCGGGGAAGATGGGTGTATGCCGGAGATTATTGTTCTCGCTGCGCTCGGCGTAGGCGGTGCCGCGCCACACTTGTAAAACAAAAACTCGCCCGCCAAAAATGACCCCAATGAGAAGGAAGACTAACGCCGCTAAAATGAAGCTCTGCTTACGAATCGGCTTCTCTAAGCGACCCTCAAATTGTTGGGTATCAAATTTGGGTAAATTGTGCGAGTCGATAAAGATCTCGTCCGGCTCCAAGGGTGGACGAGAGAGATTGCGGGAGCGACGGAAGAAGTTTAATACCATAAGCGATAACGGAGGGGTGAGACAATAAGCAAGAGCACGACAGAACTTAGGAAGAATGGTAGCGGCAACCACGGCGAGGCGCTAGCCGAGCCATAAATGAGATCAAAGAGTAAAGCCACGACGGCCACCTCATAATAATTCTTAAAATAAATTAGACCAAACAAGCCAATAATAACTGTGAGCCACCACGGCCCAAAAAAGAGAGAAATTAAGAGAACAACTCCCAACAATAAACGCTTAGCGAGCATTGATCCACAGCCAATTTAAAGTGAATAAATTAACCGGACTTTTGAGATACACCTTCTGCAGGGGCTCTTCCGGATCATTATCAACCGCTCCCACGGTAGCAAGCACTCGCTCGCCCAAGGCCGGCACGGTAACCAAGTCGCCCAGCGCCACGGTTACACCCCGAGGCATAGAAGCGATAAAATTACCTCCACCGCGCCCAATGGCAGTGGCCGGAATTTTACTGGGACCCACGACTACCGGCAATTCTAACCCGGCCGAGGAGAAGAGTCTGACCTTGGCCGAGTAGGGATAAACTTCCACCACCTCACCTAAAACAACTCCCCCGCTCTCGGCAATGTGACCCCGGACTATGGGCCGAGTGCTATTATTCTTACCTAAATCCACGATCACAGTATCAAAGGGCGCCCGCTCCGGTGTGACCAACACTTGAGCCAAGACTTGATCCAGCCGTGGGGCATATTGTCCGAGCGAAGCGCGGAGCGAGCGATAATTCTCGGCGGTTTGTTTGGCCGAGAGCGATTCCAACTTTAATTGCTCATTCTCTTCTTTCAGACGCAAGTTCTCGATAGTAAGTGAGCGTTGGCGAGATAAATATTCACTCCAGACCAAGCGATTGTGATCAAACATCTTTTGCAGGGCCAGCACCGGATAAGTAACTACTGCGACCGGCGACTCTAAGCCTCGTCGCAACAAGGATTGGCCAAACAAAGCGAGGCCAAAAATAATCACCAACGCCGCCGCTCGGCGGCGCGAGATGTGCCAACCATAATGTCGTGACTGAAGTGATTTATCGGGGCGGAAGTTCATCTTCATTATCAATTAAGATATCACGATATTCATTTACATTCTCTAAAATTACCCCCGTCCCGCGCACCACCGCCGTCACCGGATCATCCACCAAGTGCACCGGTAATTCCAATTCTCGCTCCAGTAGTTGCGGCAAGCCTTGAATTTGGGACCCAGCCCCGACTAAGATAATTCCCCGATTCATAATATCCGACAACACTTCCGGTGGAGTAGTCTCTAAGACCTCCTTCACTGCCTCGACTAAAGTTTGGATTGAGGGCATGACCGCCTCTCTAATATCGGCATCAGTAATGACCACCTCGCGTGGCAGACCTGTTACCAAGTCACGTCCGCGGATGGTGGCCTCGCTCACGCCAGCAACCTTATACACCGAGCCAATGGCAATCTTCACCTCCTCGGCTGTCTTCTCGCCTAATAAAATTTTAAACTCATCGCGGACATAAGTAATAATGTCTTGATTCAACTTCTCGCCGGCAATATGTAAATTCTTGGCCTTCACAATCCCACCCAAGGAAATAACGGCAATGTCAGTGGTCCCACCACCAATATCAATAACCATACTGCCCACCGGATCATACACCGGCAAGCGAATGCCCAAGGCGGCGGCCATTGGCTCTTCAATTAAATGCACTTCTCTGGCGCCAGCATTACGCACCACATCGCGCACCGCCCGGCGCTCAACATTGGTAATCGAGGACGGCACGCCCACCACCACCCGCGGACGGAAATACTTTTTACCCGAGGCATTAATCGCCTTGCGCATAAAGTAGGCCAGCATCTCTTCTGTTACTTCAAAGTTGGAGATCACGCCAGCCAAGAGTGGCCGCACCGCCTCAATATGGGCGGGCGTCCGGCCAATCATACTGGCAGCATCGGTACCAATGGCCACCACCCGACCGGTCTTCTGATTAACGGCCACAATCGAGGGCTCCACCGACACAATCCCCTGCCCCTTAATATAAATAAGAGTGCTGGAAGTACCGAGGTCCAAACCAATATCACTGCCGAGAGTAGATAGCCATTCTCGCCAGTTTAATAATTTTTTAAAATCAAAATTAAAGGGAGTCATATAAATCAGCCGTAGTCATCATGTCAGTCTTACCGGTTAAAGTTTCTTTACACTCCACTTGCCCTGCCTCTAAGTTGCGCTTACTCACAATCACCCGCCGAGGCAAGCCTAGCAAGTCGGCATCACCCAACTTCTCACCCGTGGAGAGCTCGCGATCATCATAAAGCACTTCCACGCCGCGACTTACCAACTCGTCATAAATTTTATCCGCTTCGGCTTTAACCGCTGCTTCTTCTTGATTAAGAACAATTAAGTGGAGCTTAAACGGCGCAATACTCTCCGGCCAGACCAAGGCATTATCTTTAGCCAAGACCTCCACCACCGTGCCCATCACTCGCTCCGGACCAATACCGTAAGAGGCCATCACCACCGGCACCTTCTTGCCCGATTCATCTAGGTAACTAAGATCGAGGGCCTCCGAGAAGCGGGTGCCGAGTTTAAAAATATTACCCACTTCAATCGCCTTGCCCTCCTCCAAGTCAGAGCGTTCTAGACCAACAGTGTTTAGAACTTCATCATTATAAACCTCCTTATTAACAGCCAACTTCTTCTCGTCAGAATAATAAATAACATCCTCGCCAGCCTCACACAGGGTCTGGAATTCATGGCTAAATTCACTAAACACACCGCCGGAGGCGTAGGTGATGTAAGTATGATCGCCCAAACCAACCCGCTTAAAAATATTTAGGTAAGCTTGCTTCACCTTCTCATAAAAATTATTTAAATCTTCTTCGGTAGCGTGGAAAGAATAAAGATCCTTCATTAAGAATTCTCGTCCGCGGAGGATACCGCTCTTGGCCCTAGTCTCATTCCTAAACTTCCGGCCAATTTGATACAGCGAGGCTGGCAAGTCGCGATAAGATTGAATATGCTCTTGAGCCAAACGAGTTATCGGCTCTTCATTGGTAAAGTTGAGACCCAGCTCAGTGTCATTCTTAAGTTTGGTCTTAAACCAGACATCTACCGACTCGTCGCTCCAACGATCGGTCTTGTCCCAAATACTGGGGTCTTGGAGATTAGAGAGAGACACTTCTTGAGCGCCCAAGGCATTCATTTCTTCCCGAATGATGTTATTGATCTTCTCTACCACTCGTAAGCCCAAAGGTAAGTAAGAATAAACGCCGGCCAACTCTTTATGAATAAATCCGGCTCGCGTTAAGAGGCGGGCATTCTTAGCCACTTCATCCTTAGGATCCTCCCGCCGCGTCTTAGTAAATAGAGCCGATTGCCGCATGTGGCTTCAGTTTACGGCAAAAGTCTCCCTTGGTCAAAAGCTAGAATAAACGCACTAAGTCACTGTAGGTGATGACGACCATTAAGAGGAGGAGGAAGGCGAAGCCGAGCAGGTTGAGCCAAGTGGTGAAGGTAACAGGCAGGGGCCGGCGGATAATCGCTTCCACCGCGAGAATAAGTAGGCGGCCGCCATCGAGGGCCGGTAAAGGCAAGAGATTAAAAATTGCCAAGTTAACAGAAATGAAAGCAATGAAAGATAGTAAGTAAGCGAGACCAAAGTCGCTGGCATCACCCACTAGGCCCACCAGACCCACGGGGCCAATAAAGGCCTTAAGAATATTCTTCTCACCCGAGACCGCCTCTTTAACAATTTGGCCCAAGCCCAGCACTGTGGCCTCAATAATCCGACCAGTAAATTTGAAACCTTCAATAATGGCCGAGAAGAAAGGTAGTTTAAGTGTGCCAATGCGGTCTAAACTAATACCAATCGCCGGGATGTCATCCTCCACCAAGCCTACGACCGGCGTGATGAGAGCCGTCTTCACCTCCTCATTATTAGGCGAGAGATAAGTAAGAGTAACCGGCGAAGCATTCTTGGTTAAAAATTCAATCACCGTCTCCGCTTCCAAGTTGGCGGGCGAGAGATTAGCCTTCTTGATGGTTAAAATTTCATCCCCCACCTTAAGTCCAGCCTTCTCGGCCGGCGACTCGGGGCGCACGCCGGTAATAATCAACGAGGCGTCGGGGATAATCGCTCCCTCCGGCACCGTGGCCGTAGAAGCCGGCAAGCCCAAGAATAAAGCGGTCGAGAGTAAGACCCAAGCCAAGAGTAAATTGGCCACCACGCCGGCCACCATAATTAAGGCTTGCACCCCGCGACTCTTGGCGCCCAAGCTCTTCATATCCGGCATATCCGTGCCATCCTCTCCGCGCAATTTAACGAAGCCGCCCAAAGGCAAAATATTTAAAGAATAAACCGTCTCACCCAAACGCTTGGCCCACAACTTGGGCGGGAAGCCGATCCCAAATTCATCCACGGCCACCCCGCCCCACTTAGCCAGTAAAAAGTGGCCCAACTCGTGGACTAGAACTAGTAAACCTAAAACTAATAAAAATAAAATAATAGTCATTAGAAGTTATGAGCGTAATTCTACCTCCTTCTTCTCGGCGATAGTGAGGAAGTCGGCATTGCCTTTATCTACCAACTTTTGTAATTCTTCTCGGGCCTTAAACTTCTCATCATCGGATAAAGAATTAAGATCGCTCAAGACCTTCTCGCGCTCCTTGCGCAAAGAGACGCGAGCCTCCTCCATCTTCTCTTTAACCAACTTCACAAATTGCTCGCGCCGCTCGCCAGTAAGCTCGGGGAAGACGAGGCGCAAGCCCTCCCCATCGGCAATGACCGAGAGGCCTAAGTTGGCATTCATAATGCCGGTCTCTAACGCCCTGGTCTGAGATTTATCCCACGGCGTAATCCGGAGGGTGCGCGGATCCTCAATATTAATCGCCGCCACATGCTTGACTGGGACCTTGGAACCATAAGAATCCACCACCACATTATCCAAGATCAGCGGCGTCGCCCGGCCGGTGCGAATGCTCGAGTACTCTCGCAGCAACCAGTCGTTAATCTCCAAGACCCGCTTCTTAAAAATAGAGAAATCGTAAGCCATAAAAATAATTATTCAGAGTATATCACAGCCGGGGTAAAGTTAAGCTTAAATGCTCTAAGAACAATTTGGCCGAGAAGCGGGTGCTGGTGTAGAGTAAAGAACGGCTACTCCTTAACACCTCCCCCGCTTGCTTGACCTTCTCGGCAGCTACTCCCTCCTTCAAACTAGCCGCCAGCTCTTGCTCAACTATTGAGAGCACGGTTAAGACATAAGCTTTAGCCGACGCCTCTTCCTCGGCAATCTTCTCCAATTCTTTATTGATTAAAGCCAAGCGGTCAGCGGGCGTGAGAGTTAAAAATTTAAAATTGGCGTCCATCTCTCCCCCGCCCCCCAAGCGCCACAGGCGCGATAAAATAGTCGGTCGCAAATTAGCCGGTGGTGGACAGATTAAAATAATTACCAAGTCCTTAGGCGGCTCCTCCAATAATTTAAGTAAGGCTTGCTCGGCCTCCTCTGTCAGCTCCACCAAGCCAATTAATAAAAAGCGGTGACTGTGAGCAACCGGCGAGCCAATCATCTTCTTAAGCTCACGACTATCATCAACTGTTAACTTGGACTTCAGCACTTCATTAATCTCGCCGCGTGGCACCTTGGCCTGCGCCATCAATTGCTCGCGCAAAGCCGGCACTAAAGAGAAAGGCTCACCCGTGAGGAGGAAGGCGTGATGACGAGGCAGGTAATCAGAGGTGAAGATCTCTTCAATAATCCGCTCCATCTTACTGCTTGGTAATAATGCTCTTCTTATAAATCTCGAGGTGATCAAGGGCGACACCGGTGCCCTTAACCACGCAATACAAGGCCTCATCGGCCAAGACCGCCTTAACACCGGTGCGACGGAAAACGAGTTCTGGCAAATTGCGAAGTTGAGACGAGCCACCGGTCATAGTAATGCCACGATCAATAATATCCGCCGCCAACTCTGGAGGCGTGTCTTGGAAGACGGCCTTAATCGCCTTCACAATCTCGCGCAACTCATTGTCAATTGCTCGCACAATCTCATTGGTCTTGACCTCGGCCGAGCGCGGGAGGCCGGTTAAGAAGTCGCGGCCCTTAATGACATAAGATAACTCATCTTCAATTGGCACGGCCGAACCGATGGCAATCTTGACCTCCTCGGCCATCTTCTCGCCAATCGCCAGATTGAAAGTCTTTTTAATATAATCGGCGATGGCTTGATCAATTTTATTGCCGGCATATTTAACCGAGGTGGAAGCCACGATGCCGCCGAGAGAAATTACCGCGACATCAGTGGTGCCACCACCAATATCCACCACCATGTGCCCCTTCGGTTCATAAATGGGGATGCCGGCGCCGATAGCGGCGAGGATCGGCTCCTTAACCACATAGGCATTTTTAGCGCCCGCCTTCATTGCCGCCTCAATAACCGCGCGGCGCTCGGTGGAGGTAACGCCGGCCGGGACCGAGATCATGACATCGGGCTTGATTAAATTCCACTTGCCCAAGGCCTTCTGAATATAATAACGAAGCATGGCCTCAGTGATGCGGTAATCGGCAATAACTCCGTCCTTCATTGGCCGATAGGCCACAATATTGTCTGGCGTTTTACCCACCATCTCCTTGGCCTCGGTGCCTACCGCTACTACCCGATTATCAACTTCTGACACCGCCACCACCGAGGGCTCATTGAGCACAATCCCCTGCCCCGGCACAAAGACCAGCGTATTAGCTGTTCCCAAATCAATCCCCAATTTCTTATTAAAAAACGCCATATGAGCAAGCCCATTATGCCTATTAGCAACCCCTCTGGCAAATTAAGATTTATGGGATGATGAGATCTTTTTGGAGGACACCGGTTTTGAGGACTTGAGGGGAGGAACGGTGGACCTCACGATACGAGGCGTCGGGTAGTTTTTCTTCAATCACGAAGTAGTACTCCCCCGGGCGCAAGAGCAAGTAGAATTGGCCTAGCTCATTGGTAATCACTCTCTTCACTTCTTGATTAAGTCCGGCGAGGAAGACTTTAATCACGGAATAAGAAAGTGGCTCGCCGCCCTGACGCTTCAAAGACAAGACCGGATAACGATACTTCCAGAACTTCTGCCCGGCATAAATCGCCAAGTAGGCCGCCAAGATTACGAAGTCGGTAGTAGAGGGTGAAGTGAGAGTGTGGAAGACAGCAATAACGAAGCCCAATAAATACAGACCGTTAAAGATAATCGCCTGCACTCGCCGGCGGCGCGTGGCTAATTTAAAGTACTGGCCTTTATTTTTTACAAATTCATTCCAGTCGAAGTCGATTGGGTCAAGCGGGATATTGCGGGCCACAATCTCTCCCGCCTTCTCGGTGGTAATCGCCTGACCGAAGTAGAGATTATTATACAGTGGGTCACTCTCTTGTCCGGCCAAGATCTTGGAGGGGAAGAGGTAGTGGGTTTTACCCGCCTTCAAGTGATAATTGCCCGGCGGGAGGAAGAAGCCGTACCGCCCATCAATATCGGTAATAGCGGTACTTACCTCTTTGTCTCCCTGCATTAGGGTTACCACCGCCGGATCAATCGGTCGCTTGGTAATGGCGTCATACACCGTGCCCCACGGTTGATAACGACGCTTGAGTCCGGTGTAGCCAAAGAGGGCCGAGAGTGCCCGCAGAATAATTAAGTAAATGTCCGTCAATGACTTGGCTTGAGTGGCTACTAATAATAATTGAGTTAAACCTACCGCCACGCCCAAACCTACCGCTACATTATCTAAGCCTTCCGGAATGGGTAATTGACCAATACTGGCCGAGACCACGAGTGTTCCATTAACGCGCTGAATTTGTTGATTCTTATAATTAATAATATGGAGCGTAAAGTTGTAACGACCGCTCTCGCCTAAGGGCGCAAGGGTAGCGGTATAACCAGTACGCTCGTCATTGAGACGTAAAATAAAGGAGAACGAGCGATTACTATTGGGGGCAAATAAGGTTAGACCAATAGTCTTAAGCCCCTCCGGCACGGCGCCCACGGGTAGGAAGACTGTTAACTCTTCCGCGCCATCAATCTCCACCGAGCCACTCGCCGACAAAGATTGGGCTCCATGACTAGGTTGAATAAAAATTAAAGTTGGTGACGGTAAGCTATTATCAATGGCCGTTGGGTAATTATCGAAGACATTGTCATCACCCGGAGGCAAATCATCACAAGGCTCGGTCTCGCACTCGGGCGGATCCTCATCATCACCCACACTAATCATGGCCGAGGCGATGGCACCGGAAGAATATTGATTACTGGTATTACGCACAAAGGCGGCATAAGTGTAAGTTACTCCCGGTACCACATTGCTATCCACGGCCGACTCACCGGTGCCCTCATATACCAACTCGCCGTCATTGGGATCAGCCGGCACACCGCCGATTAAGCGCACAATCCGCACCGCCTGGAGAGGTAAGTAATTTGGATTCTGCCAATTTAAATTAATAACCGTGGTCGCTGGCGTAGCCGTAAAGTTAATCACATTCGGCACTCCACCAATGGCACCGCCAAAGTTACCGAAGGTGAAGCTGTATGCCTCCTCACCATCTTCAATTTCTGTCTCGTAACCCCAAGTACCATTGGGGCACAACACTCTGTCCCCGGCCCGCCACGATGAGCCACCAGTGGCATTAGGATCCGTCTGCACCCATTCATCGGGGTCAATTAAGTCTTCACACACTTGGTAAATCCCAGGATCTAAATCTAAAAAATAAAACAAACCCTTCTCATCGGAGCTCTGCAGAGTACGGACAATGGTTCCATCTTTATATAAATTAATAGTCCAACCAGCAAGCCAACCCTCGGACGAGCCTTTACTACCATTAGCATCAGCATCTTCATACACCCAACCACCGATTAAAGTCTCACCCCCTCCTCCCCCGCCGGGATCATTATCCGGAGCTACTTCTAAGCCCACATTCACACTGTCGGAAGTCTGCGCGATTAAGCCCAGTGGGACAAGAGTCAATAAGCTAATAATTATTAAATATTTTTTACTCATAAAGCAGTAGCGGTAACCGTGAGAGTAGCCGAATAAGCACCGTCGGGTTGAGTTTTAGCGGCGCCAGCGGCGGCGCGCAAATTTAAAGTGGTGGCCGTACCGCTGGGTGTGGCACTACCCGAGGTGGCAATTACCCGATCGGTGGTAGAGAAGCCGTCCCAGCAAGCATCCGCTACATCACCGCTACCAGTGGCACAAGTGGAACCATTATCTTTATAACGGCTGGCAATGTGACTGCCCTCGGGCGAGAAGGCAAAGACGGATGAAGCGCTCGCGACCGTGAAGGTGAAGTCGGGGCTCGCTCCGGCCGGCACATAATCGGTGAAGCTGTCGCTACCGGTGGTGAGAGCTGGCGAGGCCGCGGCGGCAATCTCTAATTCATAACCGGCTGAGTTGCTGGTAGTAACGGTCCAACTGGTACTGCCGGTCGCGGTGCCACCGCCGGTCTCGGGGATAGCTGGCGTGAGCGTGACATTGCTGGGTGAAGTAATACTAAGAGTGCTGGCTGTACCGGTCATCTGCTGATAACCAGCGTGAATATTGTAAGTGGCGGAAGATAAGCTGCCGCTCCCCACCTCGCCGGCCGTATCTTCTAAACTGTAATTGGTAGAGGTGGATAAACCACCGGCAAAGTTGATGCTGTCTAACTCAATTTGATAATTGGTGCTGGAGGCCACATAGGCGAGCGCGCTCCCGGAGAGCGCGAGCCAGATTAACAACAGCCAGGTAACTCGCTTGATCATCGCTTTAATTTTATCATTAACCACCAACCGGCCAAAAGGATGATAAACAGAAGACTCAAGATACTTCCCACGGCGAGCGGCGAGCAAGTAAAGAAGGAAGTATTTTTAGTATCAATAATGTCATCGTAACCGCGATTGAGTTGAAGGGTAGCTTTGAACCAACCACACGAGTAAGTGGGTAAGAATTTAACTTCGCGCAAGCGCGTCTCGCCCGGCAACACAAAGTTGGGCAAGACCGGCAATTGACCTTCCTTGCCAATCGCTAAGCGGCGCTCAATAGTAATGGCGCCGTACGGATTGAGATAAATATTGCCGTCATTGCGGAAGGAGTAATGGAAGTTGAAACTATTTTTAAATAATTGTATCGCGCCACCAATCGGTCCGAAGGCCGTGAGCGCGCCGGCGGGCGTAGCCTCGCCGGCGACGCGGACAAAAAATAATGATGAGATAGCGGTCGATACTTGCGCCCCGCCGCCCTGGGCGGCGGGGCTCGCAATAATATTAACGGCAGCGTACAAACCGGTGGGTGGTAGATTAGCGGGCAAGGTCACGGTTACCGGCACCGTTGCCGACTCACCATTAGGAATAATTAACTTGGTGGTGCCGAGAGTTAAATAATTTTTTAAAGCATATTGAACGGGCGTATCTTTAAAATCAGAGACTTTAATTGTAAATTCTGACGATCGGCCTAAATTATTAGTGACCGCAATATTCTTAGTCACTGAGCCTCCCGGCAGGAGAGTAAATTCATTTTTAGCCGGCCCAATGGTGAAGCTGGGGTCCATGGCCAAAACTAGTGCCGGGCTCCCCAGCCAGATTGCCAAGACAAGAGAGAGAACAAGACGCATAAAATTATTGTTTAATCGGCGTCAGTAAGAAGAGATAATCGCCCTCACCACTAGTAGTAAAGACAGGAGTAATAACGCCCGCCTTGCCACTGCCATCCACCTTCACCTCCACCGGATCAGAGAAGCGTGAGGCAATATCAGCTTTAAGGGCGGCATCTCCACTTAAGGAGCCGGTGCTGGGGGCCACAATCAAGCCGGAAGAACCATTACTAGAAACAGGTTGTCTATTAAGTAAACGCAAGACCGACTTCACATCTTGTTTAATTTCTTTAATATCCTTTTGGGTTTCATTATCACTGCCTAGCGGCAAGATAGCCGGCATTTTAGGGCGATTAAATTTAGACATCAAACCGGACCAGAAAGAATTCCAATTATTAACTACTCCTTGCCCCCACTTTATTAATTGCTCAAAACCCCAAGCTAAATTCTCACGGGCCACTATCCAACCCTCGTTCATGACCGTCGCCACGGAAGCCACCTCTCGCACACTCTGTCGCGCTTCTAAAGACATAGGGGTAAGCCACCCATCCACTACCACCTCAATGCGATCAGACATAAAACCGATCCCCGACAATAAATTGACATAAAATTCATCCATCGAGCGATCCAAGAAATCGCTAATAGTGACAACGATTCTATTAATAACTGTCCAGAGAGAATTGCCGGCCGCCTGCAAATTAACTAATAATTGTTTAACTCCGCTCTGAAGAGAAGTTAAAGAAAATTTAAAAGTAGTAGAGACATTATCACCAGTGGCACTTACCGCGCCGAGGACAGAAGTGGCAACCACCGGTATTTGAGAGAAACTCATTTGTCCCACTGCCCCCAATTGTTCGTAACCTTTATTGATTAAAGGTAATTGCCAACCACTCGCCGCCACCTGCCAACCAGTAGTGAGAAGAAGAGCGGTAAAGACGCCAGCCAAGGGCGCGAGCAATTTAAGATTATTGGTTACCGGTAAAAGCGGCGAGGATTGCGCCTTCATTACCACCTCACTTGCCGCTTGAGTGAGCACTTGTTGCTTGGTCTTTACCTTCTTAACTGCTTGCTGAAAGAGCGATTGATCCCAAGCGTCAGTAATAGACCGCGGTTCAACTACGCGAGAACGAGCCATATAAGTTTAGTATACAATAAACTAACTGACCCTTCTAGGTGGATAACCGCTGAAAGTTAATTATACTTGGGTTTACATGCGAGTCCTGACTGTCATCCCCATTACTAAAGGCTTTTTTGGAGAATATTTAACTTATTTTACCAAGGAGGAGGTGCAAGCCGGTGCGGTGGTGGAGGTACCTCTGCGCAACAAACCGGTGGAAGCCTTGGTAATTGAGAGTCGTTTGGCGACTAATCTTAAAGCGAGCTTGCGGCGCTCGGACTTTGCGATTAAAAAAGTAACCCGGGTGTTGCAACCGACCTTCTTTACGCCCGCCTTCTTAGAAGCGGCCCAACTCGCGGCGGATTATTATGCCGGTAATATTGGTCAGATAATTAAAAGCTTCACCCCGCAAATAATTCTAGAAGAATGGTTGGCCAAAGCGAAGAAAAATCCCCTCCCTGAAGTTAGCGCTCAAGCTCCGGAAAATAATTTAGAGAAATTTAAACGTGAAGACTTCGTCCTCCAAGAAGCTGATGCCGAGCGAGTGGGCTTTTATAAAAGTTTAATCAGAGAATCATTTGCCAAGGAACAATCCGTTCTGTGCTTACTCCCCACCGCCGGCGAGATTGATAAGATCTTACCCGACTTGAGCCGCGGGATTGAAGATTACACCCTAGTCCTTACCGCCGACTTGAGTAAAAAAGAATTACTAAGTCGGGTAGAGAAGGCGCTTAACACCGATCATCCGCTCTTGTTGGTAATTACTCCCCTCTTCCTCTTCTTGCCGCGGACCGATATTAAAACGATTATTGTCGAGCGCGAGGCCAGTAATAATTATAAAGACCGCGGGCGCCCCTTTGCCGATGCGCGCGTCTTGGTCTCTTACTTGGCCAGGGCGATGAAGGCCAAACTAATCTTCGGCGACTTGGCCTTGCGGGCGGAAACCATTTTTAAAACCGAGCGCGGTGAGTTGTCACCAATCTCCCCGCTTAAGTACCGCGCCTTCATGGATTTAAAACAGGAGATTATTGTGATTGGCGGACGCAAGGATGATAAAGAAGTGAAGGAGTGGCCGGCGATGTCGGAACAACTTTTAGAAACGGTTAAAGAGGCCACCAATCATGGCGAGCGTTACTTTATTTTAGCAGGCCGGCGGGGACTCTCGCCCACCACCGTCTGCAATGATTGTGGCCTGGTTAAGTCTTGCGCTTATTGCGACCGACCCTTAGTCTTACACGAGAAGAAATTAAGAAACGGCGAGAATACTCTTATCTGTCATCAATGCGGCTTCGCCGATAATAAACTCGATGTCTGTAATAATTGCGGCTCGTGGCGCCTGAAGACCTTAGGCAACGGCATTGAGCGGATTGAGAAGGCGCTGAAGAAACATCTACCCAAAACACCTATATATAGAGTGGACAGCGATACCACCAAGACGGCCAAAGTGGTCAAGGAAACGGTGGAACAATTCCTTAAAAAGCCGGGGGGTATTCTACTCGGGACAGAATTAGCTTTGAACTATTTAAACGAGCCAGTAGATAATACCGCTGCTGTGGCGATGGACTCGGTACTGGCGACGCCCGACTTTAGAGTCAGTGAGAAAGTCTTCTCGCTCTTATTAAGAACTAGAGCCTTAGCTAGAAAAAGATTTATTATCGAGACGCGCAAGCCGGAAGAGCAAATTTATGTCCAAGTCTGCCAAGGTAACTTACTCGACTTTTATCGTGATGAATTGAGTGAACGGCAAAAGTTAAATTGGCCGCCGTTTATTACCCTAGTGAAGGTGATGAGCGTGGGCCTGCGGCCGCGGATTGATAAAGACTTGGCGGAGACGGCGGCGCTCTTCACCGACAAGGTGAGGAATGTAAACACTCTCCTCACGCCCGCTGGCCGACCGCGCTACTTCAAGGCCACTATTATCTTAGAGTTAGTCACGGCCAAAAATTTACCCGCCGATATCCTCACCTTGCTCCGCTCCCTACCCCCCAATTGGCAAATTGAAGTCGATCCCGAGACCCTGTTTTAACGTGTTATAATGCGCGGAATGGTAAAGATTGTGCAACAGGAAGCGGCAGTTTTACGCCAACAGGCCCAAGAGGTGCCGGTGGGTAAAATTGTCTCGCCCGAGATTAAGAAGGTCTTGAAGGCGATGTCCGCGGCCCTCGCTAAAGAAGAGGACGGCGTGGCTATTGCCGCGCCGCAAATTGGCGTGAGTATGCGCATCTTCGTGGTCTCGGGCCGATTAATTACCGAGGAGGGCGAGAAGTTAAAAGACGATCTAATCTTCATTAACCCAGTGATTAAAAGTGCGTCTAAGAAGAAGGTGGCCATGGATGAGGGCTGCCTGTCGGTGCGTTGGCTCTACGGCAAAGTGAAGCGGGCCGACAAAGCCACAGTGGAGGCTTACGACGAGCAGGGTAAGAAGTTTACTCGCCACGGCTCCGGCTTGTGGGCCCAGATCTTCCAACACGAGATTGATCACTTGGACGGCATTTTATTTATTGATAAGGCCAGTGACTTAACTGAGATGAAGCCAGAGGATATTAAATAAAATGTTAAGTAATTTTTCTTTTTTTGGCACAGACGACTTCGCGGTTAAGATCTTGGAAGAATTAAAGAAGTCTAATCTCTTGCCCATTGCGGTGGTAACGGTACCCGATCAACCACAAGGCCGTCATCTCACCCTCACTCCCCCACCGGTTAAAGTCTGGGCCGAGGAAAATAAAATTACTTGCCTACAGCCAGAGAAATTAAAAGACTTTACTCTGCCCGCTTGTGAGGTAGCTATCGTGGCCTCTTACGGCAAGATTATCCCCGAGGCTGTTTTATCTCAACCCACACGGGGCTTTGTGAACATTCACCCTTCTCTCTTGCCCAAGTATCGCGGGGCCACACCGTTACAAAGTGCGATTTTAAGTAATGATACCGAGACGGGCGTCACCTTAATGGAAGTGGACGCCGAGATGGATCACGGTAATATTATTGCGGAAGAATCACTCCCCCTCACCAATCAAACCTTTTTGGAGCTCCGCGATCAGACCGCCGAGATTGGCGCGAAGTTAATTTTAACTAAATTACCTCTCTGGCTCTCGGGCGAGCTTAAGTCAGTGCCCCAAGATCACAACGCCGCTACTTTCACTAAAAAGATCGAGAAACAAGATGGCGAATTAAAAGATGACGATTCTCCAGAAACTAATTGGCGTAAAATTATAGCTTACACCCCGTGGCCAGGGGCTTACTTCTTCCAAGATGGTAAACGAGTAATTATTAAAAAAGCTAACCTCACAAATGGCGAGCTAGTTATTGAACGCGTGGTACCCGAAGGCAAGAATGAGATGGACTACACCACCTTCACCCAAAGTTTAGAATAAAAAAACGCCCCCCAACCGGAGGGCGCTGAAGAACAAGCGGGTAAATATCAGAGGGTCTTTTCGTGAACATAGTGCCGCCGTCTTACAATTTGATGTTGATAACGGGCCAACTGACGAGGAGACATCATGGCCATCGCTAATCCATCCAAATCAAAAATTGGATCAAACTCACCTTCGTACTTTCCCCGCATGAAGCGCCAGGTATTACGCCAACGCTTCAAATACTTGTGCCAGATCATCAGTTTCCAATCTTCATAAGTCTGGATGGGATGAAAGATGAAACACAAGAGTATCAGGACGAATTTAATTATCACGAATGGGATAAAGAATACAGCCTGTAATACACCTCCAATAAATTTCTCGGCCGATCGCTTATATGGCCGCAAGGTAAAAGACAGTTCGCTCTCCATAAGAAACTCCTTCCTGGTTTTAAACTCAAAAAGCTAGACTGCGATTAGTCTAGCTTTTTGGGTAATTTTGGCAAGTTAGCGGCCGAAGCGGAGGATGTTTTTGAGACGGCGGGCGCCACGACGGAAGAGGGTTTGGTTTTTGTCTTTCTGCGAGGTAATTTGTCTTACCAACTCGTCCTTAGCCTCGTCGAGAGCGGCATACAAATCGGCGCCCGTTACCTCACTTCTAAATTGGCTCCCATTAACCTGCAAGTTAAACTCGGCTTTAAAAATGTCACCGTGGCGATGATGATCGGTGGTCTTACCCACTTCCACCTCGGCGCGCACCCCGCCCGTGCTTATATCTACCAACTTCTCTACCTGCAAGAGCTTCTCTTCTACATAACTCTTAATCGCCGGGGTCAATTCCAACCCCGTTGCCTTAACTTCGGTTGGGATAGTCATATCTTTAATTATACTCCTCTACACTGTCTGGACCAAGAGCAAGTTGGTACTAGAGGATCTACCGAAGGGGGCCCCGGCGGTGATGACAATTTTATCACCCTTCTTCACCAATTTTTTAGCCAACAAAGTCTTTTTAGAACTTTCTACCGCCTTCACCACCGAGTCAATGGGTGAGGTTAAACATACCGGGAAGCAGCCAAAGGAGAGTGCCAGTTGTTGATACACTTTCTGATCCGGGGTTAATACAATCAAGGGCTTGTGAGGACGATGACGAGCGACCATCCGCGCGGTCATGCCGGAGTTGGAGAGAGCCACAATTGCCTCCGCTCCTATCTCATGAGCCACATTAAGAGCCGAGAGGGAGATAGCATCAGTCACGCTCTTGCTGGAGAGATGGGAGTCTTGGAGGATCTCATGATGCTCAATCTCTTCTTCCGTTCTTTTAGCAATGCGCGTCATCATACTTACCGCTTCCAGGGGATATTTACCTAGAGTTGTTTCTTCACTAAGCATTACGGCGCTGGTGCCGTCGAAGATGGCATTAGCCACATCATTTACCTCCGCCCGCGTGGGCACTGGCGAGCTAATCATCGACTCCAACATTTGAGTAGCAGTAATGACCGGCTTGCCCAAGAGATTACACTTCTGAATAATCAGCTTCTGAATAATTGGCACCTCCTCGGCTGGCACCTCAATGGCTAAATCACCACGCGCCACCATTACGCCGTCGGTCTCAGCAATAATCGCGTCTAAGTTGTCTACCGCTTCCTGGGTCTCAATCTTGGCAATAATCTTAATGCTTTTATTGCGCTTGTCTAAAATTTGTCTAAGCTCCTTAATATCTTCCGCCCGCCGAACGAAGGATAAGGCCACGAAATCCACATCATTCTTAAAGCCAAATTCCAAGTCGGCCCGGTCCTTCTCGGTCAGCGAGCTAATGGAGAGATAAGCGCCGGGCACATTAACACCGCGTCGGCCCTTACACTCCCCGCCCACCAAGATCTTACACTTCACGCTGTCGGCGGTCGTTTCCAAAACCTCCAACTTCTTCTTGCCATCGTCTAAGAAAATAATCCCACCCTTCTTAACTTCTTTAGGTAATTTAGGATAATTAATAAAAGCCTTGGTCTCGTCACCCACCACCTTCTTGGTGGTTAAAGTAAAAGTCGTCCCCGCCTTAAGCGTAACTCGCTCTTGATAGAATTCTCCAATCCGGATCTTGGGCCCACCCAAGTCTTGCAAGATTGCCACTGGCTTACCCAACTTCTTGGCAATGCTCCGGGCCCGATCCACCTTGGGCTGATGCTCCACAAAGTCGCCGTGCGAGAAGTTAATGCGCACCACATCGAGACCGGCCTTCACCAGTCCGGTTAGAATCTTCTCGTCCGAGGTGGCCGGTCCAATCGTGGCAACAATCTTGGTTTTCTTCTGATACATAAATTCAGTAAATAAATTAGGTTAAATAAAAACTGCTACAATCTTGCGATTATAGCAGTTTTTACACTTTCGGCAACTAAGTTTGACTACTGATTTTTGTTTAATAAACGCTTGATAGTATAGCGGCCCGGACCAGAGATACTTAAGCTCAAGGCAGCCAAGAGGAGTGTTAGATCAAATTCGTAACCACCCAAGAAGCCCATCTTCCCTTTAACGGTATAAATGGCGCCCACCATCACCAAGGCGAGCAATAAGCTGGCTGTCTGCACACCCACACCCAACAATACCGCCAATCCACCCAGGGTCTCCACGGCAGCGATTAAGTAAGCCATGAAGGCCGGCAAACCAAGGGAGCCGAAGAAGCTAATCGTCATGTCGAGGCTCAACAACTTGGCTACACCATGAGCGAGGAAGACGCCTCCCACCGCCAAGCGGATAAGGAGTAAGGCTAAACCAGTATTACCTTTAATATTCTGCATAAGTAATTTGCTTAAGATTATTAATTAATTTCGTAACGCAAGACTACATTAACGACAATCTCGGTGCTACCGGGCTCAATGCTGGGGGCCACCGCTTGCTCCACCATATCCATAGCTACCCCACCCATCGCCTTGTTATACATAGGATAAGGGAAGTTGCCTCCCTCCTCGAGAGAGAGGAGCTTACCGACGCGGAAGCCACCGGCCTTAGCAATGGCCTTGGCCTGCTCGCGGGCCCGAGCAATAGCCTCACTGCGGGCCTGATTCTTAACTGCCTCCATATCATCGACGGTAAATTCCACCTGCGAGATATTGGTAGCACCGGCCGAGACCACCTTGGTCAAGATGTCGCCAATCTTGCTAAAGTCACGGACCTTAACGGCCACTGTTTGATCGATAGAGTAGCCCACAATTTGTGAGGGCGGACAAATACCAATCTCGCGCGCACAATAATTGTAGCGCGGCGAGAGATTATAATTCTCAGTCTTAATATCAGCCTCGGCAATGCCGGCCGCCTTCAAGACCTTGATAATATTATTCATCTTCTCGGTGTTCTGTGTTTGAATGGCGGCAATATTCTGCCCGGTCGTTTCCGATACTACCCCAAAGGTGAAGCGGGCCACATCCGGCACTACCACCGCCTTACCCTCACCCGAGACCCCGAAGGAACGGAAGTTGCCCGGTTGAATTGACTCATTATAAGCTGACACATACCATAACGAAGAAATCGCAAAAGCGCCCATCATAATAATCCCAGCCCAATATAACCAAATTTTGTTTTCCATATACCTCTATTATATCAAGCCAGGCTACCCCAGCAAGAGCCACCACAGCAAGACCGCCAAGAGTACCCGATAGACGCCGAAGGCGGTAAAGTCGTGAGTCTTAATAAACTTCATCAACCACTTCACCGTTACCCAAGCGGTGAGGTAAGAAACAACGAAGCCGAAGAGGAGTAAGGACCAGTCGTCAGCCACAAAGCTCCCAGCTGATTTGTATAAATCATATAAAGTGGCGGCAAGCATGGTCGGGATGGCCAAGAGGAAGGAGAACTCCACCACCGCCACGCGCGGCAAGCCCATATAAAGTCCGGCAATAATCGTCGCGCCCGAGCGCGAGACACCTGGCACAATGGCGAGCGCTTGGGCGAGGCCCAACCACAAAGCTTGAGTGTAAGTTAACTCATTAAAGTTGGCACTAATGGTTAATTGTTTTTTATACCAACGCTCAAATAAAATAATTAACACTCCGCCCACCCCCAGCGCCAAGACGGTAAGGGCTAAATTATGTAAAAGATAATTCTTTAAAGTGGAGTAAGCAGTTAAGCCAATAATGGCTGTGGGGATGAAGGCCACCAATACTTTAAATAATAAATCTTTATTCTCCTTCAGGCGCAGGCCGTATAAAGACACAACGGCGAGAATCGCTCCTAATTGAATGGTGATATTGAAGCTGGTACTGAAGGTGGACGGGACAATATCCAGCAGCCGGCTAAAGATAATGAGGTGGCCAGTGGAAGAAACGGGCAAGAACTCCGTGATCCCCTCAATAATCGCCAAGATTAATACTTCCCAATAAGACATAGTTTAATTATTATCGTCCTCCACTAACCGGAAGTTGATGAAGCGTGGTTCAATCTTGACTACCGAGAGGAAGCCGGGCACACTCACCGACCCTTGATCTAAAATTAATTCTTGATAACCGGCCTTGGCCGCGCTTAAGTCTACCGCCACCTTAATTTGCTCGGGCTTGAAGTTAAGTAAGTCGCGATTGTTACCGGCGACCGTGACCGTGACGGTATTGGTATTTAAATCCACAATCTCAAGGCCGGCAGGCAAGAAGCGGAATTCAAGCGGCACAGCAATGGGCTGATTAACCACGCCAATTTGGAAGACGAGGACTAACCAGAAAATGGCCGCGAGCACCAAGGCCGAGAGTTTAATCCAAAAGTTTTTAAGCAATAAGAAGTGCCAAATATTTTGCGAGTGATCGTCGGGCAAGTTCTCGGAGATGAAGCGCTTTAAATATTCTAAAAGTTGCGCCGGATCATCAATAGTCTTAAGCACTCCCCCCTCCACCGCCGAGATGGTACCGCGCTCTTCCGACACCACCAACGCTAAGGCGTCGGTGCGCTCGGTAATTCCCACCGCTGCTCGGTGACGCGTGCCAAAGCTGCCGCTCGCCCCCACATTATCGGCGAGCGGTAAATGCAAGCCAAAGCGGCGCACCCTGTCCCCAATTAATAACACCGCGCCGTCATGGCCCGGTGAAGTGGGGTCAAAAATAGACAATAATAATGGCAAAGATAATTTACCATCCAAGACATAACCGTTCTCGAGCCAGCGATCGACCGGATCCTCACCGGGGATCACAATAATGGCGCCAATTCTCTTCCTGGCCATCTCGGCGAGCGCTCGGGCGAGCAAAGTAAGCGTGTCATTAGTAGGGACATTAAGCGCGCCCTGCCAACCCTTAGAGAAGGATAACCAATCAAAGAAGCGTCTAATCTCCCGCTGGAAGACGATGACGAAGATGACAATGAAGAAGGTCAGGATGGATTGGAAGGCTTGGCGCGTGAGTGTTAGATCGAAGTAACGAGACAAATAATAAATGGCGAAGAGGAAGATAACGCTGTTAACGATAAAAAATGATTTGGTCCGGCGGATAAAAATGAGGGCCAGATAAATCATACCGGCGACGATTAAAATATCCAGCGCATCAGTAAGTTTAAAAGATGAGATTAAACTGCTTAAGATCGGCGGCCAAGAACCAAGCAAGGAGAGCTTAACTCCAATTACCACCACTAACATTAAAATAAGTTGGAGAGTAATACCTAAGAGCGGCTTATCATTAAGATCATGATTGGCATGAATAAAATGATGGAAGCGTTGTAAACCCCGAAGTATTGAGGGGCGCCACTTGGCATAAATAAATTGCAGGCCATCTGGTAAAACCGCTCCCAACACGCCCCAGACAATGGAGCTAAACCACCACGCCGTCTCGGGCGGGAAAATGAAGTAGACCAAAAAGGCGCCGAGGAGGAAGTCGAGACTAACGCGACCAATGTCCATAATAAGAGGCCAGCCAGAGCGCAAGTGCATGGTGTGACTCTCGCGCACATCGGTAACCTTGGAACTTAGCGGGTAGTCCCAATGCGGGATCATATCTAACAAAAAATGACTGGCAAAGGCGAGGATAAAAGCAAGCAAGGGATTGCCCGCAAACACGCGCCCAATCGCTCCGCCCACCACGGCATGAGTAGTTAACACCATATCAATTTCTTTATAACACAAAAAAGCCGCGGTCCCAAGCTTGGGACACGCGGTGTAAATACTAATCAACCAACTTGAGCGAAGAGAGGCAAATCATGCGAGAACGGCTCGCGATAAGTCTTCATTCCGGTCACTGCCCGACACCCCCACAAGAGTGCGTCCAAAAACCTTGGGCCCACTTCATCGGGCAAGAGATTGTCGGAATCGACATACAACTTGGGAACCTTAGCTTTCGCCAACTCGCGAGACACCGCCGGAAAGTTGCGTCGATATTCCGCTAGACGCTTCTTGATGTCAGGAAGTTTGTCATCTTTCCGTCCGCGAGCTCCGTGGACCAATCGGCTGATGCAGGTTGGGTCGCTGGCCCTAAAAACAAAAGCTAACTTCAACGACTGCTCCGGCAACAAGGACATCACACCGTCCACTTGGTCATCCCTTCGAGGACAACCATCGATGACGGCTAGGTCGCGAGATGCAAGAGAACGCAAGAAAGGACAGATGATCTCTCGGGTCAGAATCGACAATGGAACCAATTCACAACGATCCAAATAACCGTTGATCTCTTGGGCCGCGTCACCGTTCTGTTTAATCAGATCCCGGAATTCTTCTCCCACCGAGAGATAACGAACGTTTACCCCCGGTATCTTACCCACCAAGGCTTTACCTTGAGTTCCTTTGCCGACACCATTCGGTCCCAAAAGGAACAAATAACCCCCCGGCAAACTACTTTGAAGAAGATTCGCCTCATCAGGACTAAAAACATTTAGCATCCTTAACTCCCCTCTTTTGTTTGGTTGATTAAAAACAAAAAGATCCGCCAGATTGTATCTTGCCAAAATATGAGAAGATAGTCAAATAAAAATCTACTTCTTCCACTGCGTTAATTTGCCAGCCTCAAGCTCAATCTTCTCTACCGGCCGTAAGCGCCTCGCTTGGGCAGGCGTCACTATTTTAAAGTGGGGCGATTTATCCAGCAGTTTATCTAAGGCCCATAAGTCTTCCTCGGCGGTTATCCATTTATCTCCTAACTTACTTAAATCAAACGGGGCCGAGTAAGAGCGGAGCGTCTTCTGTCCGGTTTTAAAATCGAAGTATTCATTAAAGTAAGACAAGGCCAGCTCGCGCGGATTCTTATAAATAGCATCGCGGTAGCGGAGGATGGCGTGATTGGTCTTACTAATTGCCCCCCAATAACCGTCTTGTTTAAAGAGCGCCACCACATGTTCTTCATCAATAGGGAGAGTTTTAAAATCCATTAAGAGTGGCTTGTGTCCTTGTAGCCATAAAGCGGCGGCGGCGAGGAGCGCGCCTTCAAAGCAGTGGGCCCTACCCGCCTTCAAGACTCGCCGTGGACTCATTAAACCCTCACCGCCTTGCTCAAAGTTGAAGGGCAAACGATTCAAGAAGTCTTGAATCTTAGACGGGGTGTTAAGAGACTTCAATATCTTCCTTTCCGAGGGCGTGAGATCTAACATTAAAAAAGTATAGCAAAATCCGCCCTATGGAATATAGCGAACTATTCCATAGGGCGGGATTTTGCTACGAAGAGGGAGATTACATCATCCCACCCGAGCAGGCGCGGCAGGTCTTCTTGTGAGTCACCACCAAGTAAACAGCGGAGAGGCCCACCAAGATGTACACGATCTGAGTCAACATGGAATCCATGCCGAAGATCATCTCAACCAAATTCCAACCCAGAGCCACGAGTAGCCAATTAAGACCACCAACAACCACGAGGATAAAGGCAATCATGTGAAGAGCTTTCATGTAAAAATAGTTTTGAAGAATAATTAACTTATTCGACCTTATACTTACAGTATAGATTAAACCTTTACCCTCACCAATCAGCCTATCCACATCCTGATTTGACCCTCTTCCCATACCCATCATTATTGCTATAATAAGGTCTGGCAGAGCATTTTAATAACTTAAGCTTACTGTAAGAGATGGCCCTTAGGGTCGTCTAACTCTATGAATGCCCACAATAACGACAGGTTAAAGGAGGAATTTACGACGGTGTACAACACCTATGCTGACACCATGTTCCGGTACTGCTTCTTCAAGACTAGCGACCGAGAAGCGGCCAAGGACTTGGTTCAGCAAATATTCCTTAAGACTTGGAGTTACCTGCAGAAAGGCGAAATCGATAACTATCGCCCCTTTTTATACCGAGTAGCGACGCGCATAGTTATTGATTGGTATCGTCGGATTAAAACCGATTCTTTAGATACATTAAGGGAGAATGGTTATGATCCTGAAGATAAGCGAGCCAACACCAGCCAGACGGCTGAGGTTAATTGGGTTTTCACAGTGATGGAGCATCTCAAGGAAGAAGATCAAAATTTAATTATCTGGCGTTATGTTGAAGATCTATCCCCCAGTGAGATTGCTTCTATCTTAGGTGAGACTGAGAATGTAGTCTCTGTCCGCTTACATCGAGCCAAAGCTAAATTAGAACAACTATTAAACCGAGATAAAACTTAAATAAATGACCGATAAAATTCAATCATTTAAATTGAACGCCCAAAGCATTAAATTGGACGCGTCTGAAAAGCGTGACCTCTTGCGCGGAATCTTACAAGACGACTCCGCCTCGTTAGAAGTGGAGTCGTCTAAGCCGTGGCTTAAATTGCCCGAGACTATAACTCAATCCTTAAACTGGTTCAAGCTCAACTAGATAGCAGTTAACCGTCCTTGCCGATATTGAGGAACAATTGATTGAAGCCTTGCCCAAGATGGCCGAGGCCGCCAATAATATGGATTTAAAAGAGGCCTTCCGCACTCATCTCGACGAGACACGTGGTCACGCCGTGCGCTTGCAAGAATGTTTAAAAATTCTCTCAACCAACAATGACCCCGATGAAGAGGAGGAGGTAATTGGCAGTGATGAAGGCACCTCTGATGGTATTAGAGGGATTATTGGCGACGGCGAGTGGTTAACCAATCAAGAGATTGATCCCTTGATATTGGATGTGATGCTGGCCGGCGCCGCCCGTTATGCCGAGCATTATGAAATGGCCGGTTATATGGTGGCCATTGCGCTTGCCAACACCTTGGAAGAAAGTGAGATTGTGGATCGCTTGAGCCAGACCTTGGTGGAGGAAGAAAATGCCGATGACAAATTGGAAGATTTAAATGAAATGGACTTGATCCCCCAAGCTCTCGACACCGAAGACGACGACTTAGTTTAAATTATTTTTCACTTACCGTAACACTCTCCATCGTGACGGGTGAGAGCGGTTTGTCATTGCCGTCTTTGGAGACCTTAGCAATAGCATTAGCCACTTCTTGACCCGAGACTACCTTGCCGAAGATCGTGTAATTGTTAGGGAGCGGATAATCAGCCACCATAATAAAGAATTGTGAGCCATTGGTATTGGGTCCAGAGTTAGCCATCGCCACCACGCCTTGCTTATAACCATTTTTATACGACTCTGTAGCCGGATTAAGTTCATCGGCAAATTTGTAACCCGGGCCACCCATGCCCGTGCCGGTGGGGTCGCCACCTTGGATCATAAAGCCATCAATAACGCGGTGGAAGATTACGCCGTTATAAAATCCCTTATTAGCCAGATCAGTAAAATTCTTCACCGCGTTAGGCGCGTCGGCATCATAAGTCTCAAATTTGATCTCGCCCTTGTTAGTCTTAATCGTCACGATATGACTCATATTTTTTATCTCTGAATTAGAATTATTAATATTATTACTCTGATTATTAGAGGTGGTAAAGGCTGTCTCGGTAGAAGTGCCATAGTTATTGCTCATGACCACTTCCCCACCCGGCTGGCTAAAGCCATACCACAATAATCCGCCCGCAATCACCACTGCCAAGATAATGCTCAAAATTTTCATACCTCCCGATTTTACTACAAAATTTAAGTAAAACAAAAATTACGGATTCATCTTAGCGATCCCTTCTTTGACCGTGATGGGGGTGATGTTGATTTGGTCTAAGTAATTAACAATTTGCTGGAAGAGGGCCGGTGTAATGCTGTATTGATGACCCGAGTTATCAATCTCGTGGAAGAGGAGTATCACCCACGTTTTATCGGCTCGCGCCGTGTCAATATAACTTTTAACTTGCGCCAGCGTAGTGGTATTAACCATCGGCTGACGCCGGAGAGCGTAATGATCGGTTAACTTGTCATTATATCCCCCATCGCTAGAACGTCCGGCAATGTGACCGGCATTTTGCACTAATTGTTTAATCTGATTATTGTAAGCCCCCAAAGGGTAAGCCAACGACATATTGGTACTAGGCACACCCAAGGCTACTAAATTATTTTTAGCGCCCTCAATCTCCGCTTGCGCTTGAGCTAAAGTTAAGGCCGTTAAATCGGGGTGTGACTTGGTATGATTGCCAATGATATGCCCTTGCGCCTGCATCTCTAAAACTTGATGGGGCTTAACATAGCCGGGGTAATTGTCGGTTAAATAATCGGTGGTGATAAATTGATCACTTTTAAAGCCCTTAGTATTTAAAATCGGGATGGCATTCTGATACACCGAGAGCCAGCCATCGTCAAAGTTGAGCGAGACATAACCTTGATCAAACTTGGTCGGGTCATTAGCGATTGGTCGTAATTTAAAGTCATCTACTGTGAGTGTGCCCACACTCTTAAGCACATGGAAGATGGTTAAAGACACCGCGCCCGGCGGCACCGTGAAGGGCATTTTAAACTGGGTCCAAGCGCCGGCTACTGCCGGCGCGCCCAAATCCAAGTACGAGGTACTACCATTACTGTGCGTAAATTGCACTGTCACATAAGTCTTGGTAGAAGATTTAAAAAAGTTAGAGAACTCATAAGTATCTCCGGCTGTAACCGGCACATCGTTGAAGTACCACTTGGCATCACCCGAGACATAATTATTAATACTCACCTCGGCCGCTTTAGCGCCACTGTAACCGGCCACCGGATAAGAGAAGGTGGCAGTGTTATTGCCCCACCGGCCTTTGGCCCAATTGTCCGGCACACCACCACTCGCCGATTGCTCGAGCGACGGATTAATAATTAAGTTATCCGGCGGCGGCGCTATCTCCTCCAAATTATAATCATCCACTGTGAACGAGCCATTACTCTTGATTAAATGGAAGATGGTAAATTTAATCGCCTCCGGCGGGACGATAAAATCAGAGCTAAAAGTATTGAAGTTGCCACTAGCCGGTAAGACGCCAATGTCTCGATAAAAGCGCGTGCCATTGGCCCGGTGATACTCAATCGTTACATAACTGGTCACGCTCGCCTGATAATTATTACTAAAGTGATATTGCTTCCCCGCCTCGGTGTTAAGCAGGGGGAAGTACCACTTGGCATCGCCAGTCGCGTAATTACTTAAAGTAACTTGGGCCCCCGGGGTGGCATCACTCCCCGTTACCGGATAAGTGAAGGTGGCGGTGTTATTGCCCCAGCGCCCCTTCAACCAATTCGCCGGGGTGCTAGTAGCGCCATCGGTAAAGGTTGGATTAGTAATTAAGTTAGCCGCCTGTGCTAAAGACGGCAATACAAAAATCACCCCGATTACCGTAAGCGCCCACCATTTACTCATCCATCCTAAGACGTTTTTAGTCGAAGAATTTTACCAAGTACTCATTAATCTCCGTTTGACTCAAATTGTAAAAATTCTTCTCGTCTCGATGTAAGTCTGTAGCCAGATCTACACCCACATAACGCCAGTGCCACGGCTCATATTGATAATAAGTGTTGCCCTGAGGGTAAGAGAGGATAAAGCCATATTTATAAGCATTGGTCTGTAACCATTTAAAGGCCTCCGTGGTATCAAAGCCCGATAACCCTAGACCAATCTCCGGCGTAGTAAAGTCGACGGTGGTCCCTAACTGATGCTCGGAGTAACCCTGCTCGGCCGAGAAGTTGTTGGCGGTAGTGCCGTAAGTAAAGCGGTAATTAGCCTTAAGCTCGGCTTGAGTACCAAAGGAGCGATAAGCGGAAGCGATGAGAAAATCCACCCCATCATCCTTGGCATCATTTAATAAATCATCCATCTTCGACTCAATCCGACTATGAATTTGCATTGGCTTCTCCTTATTGGCCCAAAAGTCTTTATCGATAAGGGCCAAATCTTTAGGCACATAATTCTCATTCAAAAAATAAACCTTAGAATATTTGGCCAAGAATTCTTTATCAGTTTTTTGCAATTTATCCAGCACTCCCACCGTGCCGCTAATCTCATCAATCTGCTCGGCGAATTCATTATTACGATTTTGTTCAATCCCCAACCTCTCTTCCAACTCGGCCTTATTAGTCTCCAAGGCCAAAATCTCTTCCTCCTTCAAGGCCACTTCAGCCGTTAAGATGGCCACCTCGCCCTCCAGCTTCCCCTGCTCGGTATACAACCAGTAACCAAGAGCACTGGTCCCCGTCAGTAAGATGGCAAGGATCACAATAATGGTAAGTAAATTTTGACCACCCGTTTTCATCTTGCAGATTATAACGCTATAATAAAGAAATGACAAAACAACTCTTACTCTCCTCCCTCCTCCTTTTAACCTTCCTTGGCTTGCCCACGCCGGCCGGTGCCCAAACCGCTGATTTAGAAGTGTCGGGTTGGATCCCTTATTGGCGCGAGCGCGAGGGTACGCGCGATGCTCGTAATCATCTTAGAGAATTAGACGAGATTAACCCCTTCGCCTACGCCGTTAAGCAAGACGGTACACTTAATGACTTAATGCAGATCAATAAGAGCCCGTGGACGCGCCTGATTAAAGACGCCCGGGCCCAGAAGGTACGAGTAGTACCAACGGTCATGTGGAGCGACAGCTTAAATATTGATCGCGTCTTGCGCGATTCAGAACTCCGCAAGAAACACATTAAATCGATTGTTGATGTGGTAAAGAAGGGTAAATTCGACGGTATTGATATTGATTACGAGGGCAAGATGGCCCAGAGTAAGATCCCCTTCTCTTTATTTTTAGTCGAGCTTAAAGTGGCTTTGGGTAGCAAGCATTTGTCTTGCACCATCGAGGCCCGCACCCCGCCCGAGTCGCTTTACTCCACGGCGCGCGATATTCAATATGTAAATGACTTCAATATCATCGGCCAAGTGTGTGACCGAGTTAAGATTATGGCCTACGACCAACAACGCGCCGATATTAAGCTCAACGCCCAGCACTCCGGTGTGCCCTACGCGCCGGTCGCCGATGTGGATTGGGTGCGCAAGGTAATGACCTTGACCGCCGAGACTATCCCCAAGAGCAAGTTGGTGGTGGGTATCCCCACTTACGGTTATGAATTTGAGATTATTGCCAACCCCGGCCGCTACGGCGGTTACGCCAAGGTCTGGGCGCTTAATCCTCAGTACGGCCATGATACCGCCAAGAAGTACAAGACCGATATTGGCCGGAGTGAGGCCGATGAACCCTTCTTCACCTATCGGCCGTCCGGCACTAATCCTCAATTACCTACCGATCTCAACATCCCGCGCAACACGCCCAAATATTTAGAAACAGCCGTGAAGGCCATGACCTACGCCAATAACACCGGCCAGCTAGTGCCCTTCTACTTAGTCACTTGGAGCGACGCTGAAGCAATAAAAACTAAAATTAACCTCGCCCAAGAATTGGGGCTCCGAGGCGTAGCCATCTTCAAGATTGACGGCGCAGAAGACCGCGAGATGTGGGATCTGCTTGATTAATTATTACCTAATCGTAAAGTTGGTGATGGTTGGCTTGCCGTCATCAGCAATGGTGTAAGTGAAGTCGGCGGTGTAAGCATTGTGACCATCTTCATAAGACACCACTCCGGTGCCATTATTAGTCTCAATGGCCGTTACATAGAAGGTGCCACCTAATTGCTCCTTCACTGGCGAGAGAGTGGAGATATCATTCTTCACATAACTCTCAATATCCATATAACGGCCCGGAGTATTTACGTCCGGAGTGGGAGTATTGTTTATCTTTAGCCAAACACCCATCCCAACTAAAATAATAATTAAAATTACTATCAGGTAAATGATGTTTGTTTTCATCTTTATGACTATTTTCTCTTCCCTTTCTTGGTCTTCTTGGCGGCGAGCATGGTCTGCTTGATGGCCAAGCGCTTCTTGGTCTTGCGCGAGCGCGTAGACTTCACATACGGCTTTAAACTAGTGGCTCTTTTACCCATATTGATATTTATTATTGCTAAGTTTTTATTATAACACAATTCTCACTATCCCCAGCCTCCCCCTCCAAACTTGACAAAAGCGTAAACAACAATATAATTCTGGGCAGTATGAGGTGACGCCAATAAGGGCGTTAAACCGGCTCCAAGTTAACTTGCGAGCCATATTGAAAAGGAGGAGTCATGAAGCGTTTTTCCTTAGTTCTGTTGGCGTCACTGCTCACGATCTCCCTGTCAGCAGAGGCGGGACCGCGAAGCAAGTCGGGTAAAGAGAAAAAGTTGCTCGACAATCCTGCGGCAGCAACCGCAACGGCCGAAGTCGCTCCTCAGTCTCAGACTGTCGAGCCACTTGTAATCCCCTACGATCCGGCAATGCCCACTTTCTATGTTACGGTGGAGCCAGCCTTCACCGTGGCGGCACAGGGCATTGTCTCGGGCGGCGGTGTTACACCCGGCGCCCCACAGCAATCGACGTTGACGTCGCCGTGGTTTAATGCGTCTGTAACGCATAATCCGCAGTCCCTAAGCCCTTCGCAGGCGCCCAATCAAATGTTGGGCTACGGCGCATCAGCGCAAGTGGTTACGTCTTTGATGAACATGGGTAACGTAAGTGTCATCGATTACGCCACTTACATGGCCAACCCGGACAAGTACCCCGACATATTCATAATCCGAGGGACGGTCACCGAATTCTCGGAGACCAACCAGTTGGACGAAAGTAAAAAGGGCGGAAGTACTGGTCCCGCGGGAGTCCTATTTAACACCGTGGGGAATATCTTCGATGTACCGGGTTTATCGATCGGTGGTCAGGTGATGAGTATAGCCAACGCCGGCAAGAAGACGGTCATCACCACTCGAACTGGGATGGTGGGGATCAGCCTTCAAATCCTAGAAGCCAAAAGTGGCCGGATTATCGGCGCACCTCTGTGCAAAGGTACATTCAGTACACAGAGTGCAACCCAGATCAAACATGGTCTGGGTCTCGAGAGTAGTAAGGCCGAGTACTTGGCCTCCACTCTCGATCAAGCCGGTCAAGCCGCATTGAATGATGGTAACACCCAACTCTGGGCCATCCTTAAACGGCAAGTATCCAGTCAGGTGGCGGCCCTTCCGGCCGAAGCACCTGAGAAGTAGATGACTCCTCAAGCATTATGATCCCGTTCGGACCCTCCGGTCCGAACGGGATTTTTTCTTACCTTTTTTGTTAAAATAAGCTCATGCCTATTGTTAAGGAATTGTGGTACTTCTTCCTCGCCAATTTGCGGGCCAGCTACTTTGGCGCCTTCTTGTTGGCCACTTTCTTGCTCACCAAGTTTGTCTCAATCCCCTTCATCGATCGCTACGACTTCATCTTCTTATGCGCCCTACTTTATCAAATTTGCGCCCTCATTTTTAAATTCGAGAAGCCCAAGGAATTCGCGGTTATTATTATCTTCCATATCCTCGCCACCATTATGGAATTATTTAAAACCAATCCCGACATCGGCTCGTGGGTCTACCCCACCGTCGGCACCGCCATCTTTACCATTGCTACCGTGCCCCTCTTTAGTGGCTTCTTATACTCGGCCGTGGGGAGTTATATCTCAAGGGCCTTCACCTTCCTCAAGCTTACTTATATCCGCTTCCCCGCTTATTATCACCTCTGGATCTTGGCGATTTTAATTTATCTCAACTTCTTCACTCATCACTTCTTCTACGATATCCGCTACTTCTTATTCCTCTACATCTTTATTATCTTCTTCCGCACCCAAGTCCACTTCCAGGTTTACCATAAAGTGCGCCGGATGCCATTCTTACTAACCGTCCTTCTAACCTCGATCTTCGTCTGGATTGCCGAGAATGTGGGCACCTTCAGCAATATCTGGCTCTACCCTAGCCAAGTAGAATATTGGCACCTCGTCTCCCTCGGCAAGCTTGGATCGTGGTTCCTCCTCCTCATCCTTAGCTTCGCCCTCGTCTCCATCATCTACCGCGATAAATTGAAAGCTTAATTGTTATAAAAATAAAACCGCTGGGCGAACCATGCGGCTTTTAATTTTTAGAAGGAGATTTAGTACTCCTTCTGATGAACACCCTTCTCACCTGTAACCGCCTCGATGTAGGCCCACAGGAACTCCTCCTTCGAGGAGTCGTGACGGAAGGTCGCGAGGAGATCGGCCAAGGTCCCGTCAGCCGGAAACTTGGATAATTCCTCGGTCTGACGACCGAATCCGCGATCAATTAGCGCTTCCATGGCCTTCTCACGATCGAAAGTCAGGTCCGGATACAGCGCAAGTAAACGTTGTGATGCGGGGACGGGAACAGGATCTTTCACTTCTAATTGATTGATATTCACTTGTTTTCTCCTAGTTCGTTGAATAGTTGTGAATAGGAAATACCTATCTACTTACATGTTATCACACATATTAAAATTAGTCAAGATTAGTCTAATCTACTCAAACAAGCCCCAGAACCAGCGGTAAAGTTTAGGGGAAGGGGCATTCTCTTCCGGATTTTCTCCTTCTAAGGTATAGCGATCGCGGTCGGGAGCATCTTCATAAGTGTCAAAATATTTTTCAGCATTATCAGCGTTGGCTTTAATAGATGGGGCCGCGTCTTTAACAATATCTACCGTATCACTCATAGTACCGGGAGGAGCAATACCATTGGCCTCTGCCGCTACATCTACCACGTTGACCATGGTCTCCTTTTGCTCAGTGGTAAACCAACTGCCAAGCCACTTCCATACGCGAGCGGGGAAGTTGGGGCCCTTAGGGAGTGGTGGGGGGATTGTCTCGCCATCGCCATCACCATGGGGGATAACGGTTACGGGGCCATGCCCGCAACCATTAGGCGCAGGATCAGCCACCCCATTTAAGGCGCCGTGATAATGGATAGACTCACAACCATCATCTACGCCCTTGATGTTGGTGTCAGAGGAATCAATAATAGTTTTACCAGCTACCTCGGCCTTATGATTAGCTAGTGCTAAAGTAGGGGTCATAAACAAAATGGCGAGTAGCGCCATAGTAAATAGGGTGTAAGTTTTCATACCCCAATCATATATATTAAATTATCCCCTGTCTACAAATTTGAGTTTGGAATGAAAAACCGCCCCGAGGACCGAGGCGGTCTCCGTGGCGGCGAATTTTATTTGGTTTACCATTTGGCTTTACAACCATTCCTTAAGACATTGCAGGGTCTCACAGTGGTCACCTACCACGGGGCAACCATATGGCAGCAATTGCTCTCGACTGCAGAAGGCGCTGGTAATGGCCACTACCTTCTCCACGCCGGCATGATGAGCCTCTTCAATATCCCGCGCCATATCAGTTACAAAACCAATTTGAAGCGGAGTAATGTTAAGCTCCTTGGCCACATGGAGGAAGGTGTCTCGCTTACGCTCGCCACCGTGGATCTCATCGATGTAATCAATGAGCCCCTGATGGTGAAGAAGTTTAAGACGAGTCACTTCTTCTCGGCAAGCACTAGCGAGGTGTAATGGCCGACCCGACTGCCTTACAAACTGCAGGACCTCTCTAATGCCCGGACGCTCTTCATACAATTCAACCCGGCAAAACAGTCGGTCCAACATTGGGTCAAAACTCTCAAAATGGTCTCGACCAACACCTCGCGATAATACGAAGTCGTCGTGCGAGCCAAAGTGATTGTAATGGAACCACTCGTCATCAATAGGGTAGCCACCAAAGTAAGCCAAGGTCTCATTAATAGAATCAATGATCCCTCGATCAGACTTAAACACGACCCCGTCCACGTCAAAGATCATTGCCTTTATCACGGCTATCCTCCTATTTTTGCTGTTTGTCCGTCCTAATTACTAAAAGAAAATCGACATTTAGTCAACCCCACTTTCTACTGGCACTAGTTATTTAAATTAATCCTCGTCTTCAAGCTTCTTAGGATACGCAGACCAAGAAACTGTAAGGACAACGAGGATATTACTTAGATACAGCCAAGTGTCCTCCATGCCATTTACCCACCATATAACGGCAAGGATGGCGGTAACCACCACCGGCATAATCTTTATTACTAATCTAGATGTATTACGTGTCATCTTCATTCCTATATTATCCCAAAGAATCTCTTGAAATGCTATTGGCTCCCTATAGTGGACGAGTTCAGAACTCTCAACTGGACTGCAATCAAAAGAGATATAGAGTTTTCTAAGATTTTAGAGATATTTCCTGAGGCAACACTTCAGAACTGATTTCTCTAAACTTATCTTTTAGAAAGTAACTCAGAAACAGTAACAAATGTATAACCCTTCTCTTTCAGTGCGTCTATTATGAGTGGAACAGCTTTTCTTTGCTCACTGCAGGTCTCACAGAATGGGTGAAGCAAAATGATAGAACCTGCTTTTGTGTTAGCAATTGTATATTCAACAAAGAAATCGGATGTAGTTCCATAGGTATCGGGTTCAACATCAACCATAATGGTTTCAATGTTATGTTTATTTAGATACCACGGAAGCGCGAGAAGTTTTTTTCCATACGGAGGACGAAAAGTAATTACTCCTTCATATCCCGCCTCTCGGATAAGCTCATTAGTTTTTTGTATTTCACTATCAATAAAAGATTGAGGCCTAAACAAAAACCTTTGATGAGTGAATGAGTGATTACCAAGCTCGTGCCCCTCGTCTACGATACGCTTTCCAATTTCTAAGTTTTCCTGCAACCTTTCACCAATCACATAAAATGTGGCTTTTATTTGCTTTTCCTGCAATACATCCAGGATCTCATTCGTGTATGTCTCTGGTCCGTCATCAAATGTGAATGCAATCACTTTTTCTTCAGTATCAACCCGACTTACGATACTGCCAAAAAACTGAAAAGTACGTGATTTGCTAATTAGAAGCAAGCCATATCCGCATACTACTAAAAGGATTACCGCTAGCAGCGAATAAATAATAAACTTTTTCATTATTACCATACTATCAAATTAGAGTTCTGAACCATATTTGGGTAACAAAAAACAGTCCTGTATTTAGGCTGTTTTTTGATGGCTCCGTGGGTAGGGATCGAACCTACGACCAATCGCTTAACAGGCGACCGCTCTACCGCTGAGCTACCACGGAATGTTACATTCTCGTGGCACGCTCAGTGCTGAGCCCCGCCCGTACCGAAAGTGCTTCGGCACGTTCGGGCGGGTACCACGGAATACTGAGGATTATAGCGACAAATAAAGGTCTTGCCAAGATTAGCTTGCTTTTTATCCCCATATATGCTATAATGATAGTAGGAGGACTTTTATGACAAGCAAAAGTATTTTGGTGGATACCCACCTCGAGCGACACACCCCGGGCGCCGTGGGTCTGGATTTTTTAGAACCAGACCCAGAGCACCTCAAGCCATCTGCCCCCATCAATGGCCGACTGATAGCCAAGGGATTGGAACTGGCTATTCAGAAAGCTGGTATCCCACCCCGGGTTGGCGACCGCTTCCAGGTTATCGCCGATGACAATGGCGATATTACGAAAGTGCTCTTACGCGAGCAGGAGCTGAATATTAACTAGCCCACCCCACATCCCCGTGCATCCCCCCGCGAACCTGATGGTTCGCGGGGGCTATTTTTTTGTTATAATCGGCAGATGGAAACTATAAATTACGATTATTGGAGCAAGGTAGATTTACGGGTCGTGGAGATTAAGGCAGCCGAACCAGTAGAAGGGTCGGAGAAGTTGCTTAAATTAACGGTTATTTTAGAGAACGAAGAACGTCAGATTGTCTCGGGTATTGCCAAGAGTTACACTCCCGAGAGCCTCATCGGCCGGCAGGTGGTGATTATTGCCAACCTTGAGCCTCGCTCTCTAATGGGCCTAGAGAGCCAGGGGATGCTCCTAGCGGCCGACTCCCCCGACGGGCCGGTCATATTGATGCCCGAGCGCTTGGTGGCGGCCGGGGTCAAAATTAAGTAAACTTATAACTATATGGAAAATAAAAATTATGCAGGCATTGGTGTCGCTTTAGTGGTAGTAGTTTTATTAATTATTGGCGCGGTAGTCTACGGCGGTGGCGAGAAGCGCGACTTATTTGGCGGAGACGGTAAGCCTTTACTTAATTTAGGTGGTGAAGAGAAGACGGAGGTAAATATCCGCCCCGTCAGTGCCGCTGATCACATCCGCGGTAACATCAACGCTCCAGTGATAGTGGTAGAATATTCTGACTTGGAGTGCCCCTTCTGCAAGCAATTCCACAACAGTATGAATCAGGTCATGGCCGCTTATGGCACCTCTACTCAAATTGCCTGGGTCTATCGCCACTTCCCGCTTGATAACTTACACGCCAAGGCTCGTGGTGAGGCTATTGCCACCGAGTGTGCTGCCAAGTTGGGCGGTAATGACGGCTTCTGGCAGTACTTGGATAAAGTCTTCGCTGTTACCCCTTCTAACGATGGCTTAGACGCCTCTCTCTTGCCTACCCTCGCGGCTGAAGTTGGCCTTAATCGCGCCGCTTTTGAAGCCTGCTTGGCCAAGAATGACTTTGACGCAGTAGTCCAAGCGGACATCGACGACGCTACCAAGAATGGCGCCACCGGCACCCCCTTCCCAGTGATTATTAGCGCCGACGGCACCCAGACGGCATTAGGTGGTGCCTTACCTTATCCACAGTTGAAGGCGCTTCTAGAGGCAGAATTGGCAAAAGTTAAATAGTCCTCTATAATCTTGGAGGAATAGTTGAGGTTTCAACTGTTTAGAACAAATGCGATGATGCATCATCGCTAAAATAACAAAAAGTTAATATGTTCGAAACGGTAAAAGGCCACCTTCTGCTTCTGCAGTCGGTGGCCTTTCCTCATTTATAATAAGTGGTAATTAGTACCCCATCAGGCGCTTGGCCTTGTCGTGCTGGCGGATCTTATCGTGGGCCTTGGCCTCAATCTGGCGGATGCGCTCACGCGTTACGCCAAATTCCTTGCCCACCTCCTCCAAGGTGCGCATGACTCCATCCTTCAAGCCGTGGCGCATCTCCAAGATCGCGCGCTCCTTCTCGGAGAGGTCAGACAAAATTTCTTCAATTTGATCGCGCAAGATCCGGCGTGACACATCTTGATCTGGCGGCGCAATTTTATCATCGGCAATAAACTCGCCCAAAGTGGACTTCTCGTCATCGTCATCGGTTGGTTTATCGAGCGAGGTAGTGCTCTGATCAATCTTCTCAATGGTGTGAATCTTCTCCACATCCACACCCATCTCGGTAGCAATCTCTTGGGGAAGAGGTTCCCGGCCTAAGTCTTGGGATAAACGACGATAAACCTGCTTGTACTTGGCAATGGTCTCCACCATGTGCACGGGGATACGGATAGTGCGGGATTGGTCAGCCAAGGCCCTAGTCACCGCCTGACGGATCCACCAGGTGGCATAGGTCGAGAATTTGAAGCCCTTCCGCCAGTCGAACTTCTCTACCGCCTTAAAGAGGCCCAAGTTACCCTCTTGGATCAGGTCGAGTAAGGTAAGGTCGCTCGAGCGGCCCATATACTTCTTGGCAATCGAGACCACCAAACGGAGGTTGGCATTGGCGAGAGTCTTCTTGGCTTCATCATCACCCAAGAGAATGCGCTTGGCGAGCTCCTTCTCTTCCGCGCCGTTTAAGAGTTTATGACGGCCAATTTCTTTAAGATACATTTGTACCGAGTCGAGGGAGGCGTCAGAACGAGTTGATTTTAACTTCTCTACTACTTGCTCCTCGGTCTCTAACAAGCCACCCTCCTCCAACACATCCACACCCACTTCCTCTAATTTATTATAAAGTCCTTCTAAGAAGACGATGTCCGTTTCAATATTAGGGAATTCTTTTAAAATCTCGGTGTAAGTAATAAAGCCGCGTTGCTTGCCCTTAGCCACCAAGACCTCGGCCTTCTTATCACGCGCTTCACTTGAATCTTTTTTAGCGCCCTTACCGGCTTTCTTTAACGGCTTTTTGGCTTTAACCGCCCCGCCCGAACGACTGTTCAGTCGGGCGGGCTTTTTAGACTTGGCTTTAGCTTTCACCTTCACCACTTTTTTAACCTTAGCCTTTTTAAGGGCTTTTTTCTTCTTAACTACCTTTGCCTTCTTCTTTTTAGTTTTCGCCATAAAAATTATTGTATGTAAATTAGGTGTTTAAAGCCTGCGTTATATCCTGGCATTTTTTAAGGTAACTGTCGAGCTTGGCCTGATCCCCCGCTGCCTCGGCCTGTCTAATTAAGACGAGGATGTCGGTGAGGTCTTGCTTCAACTTCTCTCGGCGGAAGCTGGCCAAAAGATCAATTATTTCTTCATGAAGCTTGCCCGAGCCTTCATAAGATAACTCAATCTCGAATAATAATTCTTGACCCAGAGAACGATAGAATTCTTCTCGCCCCTTAAATTCTTCACCCAAAAAAGTTTTCAGATTCTCGATCAAGCTCGCTTGATCGAAGCGCGGGGTCTCCGCTCCCTCTTGCCATAAATATAGGCCGAAGAGCAAGCGCTCCAAGCGACTGGTGCGCGAGACAGTGGCAGGCGCGGGCGCTACCGGCGCGGCGGCTACCGCCGCGCCGGGTACCTTGCGCACTTCCGCCCACACCGGCTCCTCCGTCATATTAAGGAAGCTGGCAATCTTCTTCACAAAGTGGGCCTGATCCAAGGCGTTGGGCAAGCGCTTCACATACGGGATCACATCGCGCGTCACCAAGCGATTAAGTTCTCTGGCCTCATGCTCCCCACCAGCCACCACACTTAAATAGAAGTCGATAATATGTTTACTCTCGCCCACCGCTTTAATAAACTTCTCCGGCGAGTCTTTAATCACCTCCGCTGGATCCTGACCGGCCGGCAAGAGAGCAGCCTTAATCTCAAAGCCCAGTGCGAGCGCCAGATCAATCGCCCGCCGAGCGGCGTTCACCCCAGCCAAGTCTGGGTCAAACGACATCACCAAGTTGTCAGTGAGGCGCTTAAGTTGCTGCAAGTGACTCACAGTTAAGGCCGTACCCGAGACGGCCACCGTCTCGGTAAGACCGGCTTGATGAGCCATCACCAGGTCAATTTGACCTTCCACCAAGATGGCCCGATTGGCCGAGCGGATGGCGAGTTTGGCTCGATCATAACCATACAGCAAGCGGGACTTATCATAGAGCTTGGTCTCGGGCGAGTTAATATACTTGGCCTCGTCATCTTTACCCTCAAACACTCGCCCCGAGAAGCCAACCACTCTCCCCGCCGAGTCAAAGAGGGGGAACATCAAGCGCGAGCGGAAGCGCTCGTAAGAGCGATTACCCTTAGTCCCCGCCCCCTCCGTGGGTTTAACCACCAGGCCCACTTCAACTAATTCTTCATCTTTAAAGCCGGCCAAGTTAAGCTTGTCGGCCACATGCCGCCAGCCAGTGGGAGCAAAGCCGAGCCTAAAGTTATCAATCGTCTCCGGCTTCAAGCCGCGCGAGAGCAAATAATTTTTGGCCGCCTCATTCTCACTCAAATAAGTTTGGAAGAAGCCGGCCGCCTTATCCATAATTTGATACAGGCGCTGCTTATCATCGCTCTCCTCTTTATTCCAGACTTCCAATTCCACCCCGGCCCACGGCGCCAAGACTTTAAGCGCACCGACAAAATCCAGACCCTCAATCTCTTCCACAAACGAGATAATATCCCCACCCTTGGCGCAGCCAAAACAATGCCAGGAATTGCGCCCGGGCGAGACGAAGAAGGAAGGCGTCTTCTCATTATGGAAGGGGCAACGAGCTCGGAAGTTAAGTCCCGCTCGCTCTAACTGAATATACTTACTGATTACCTCCACAACTCCGAGACGATCTTTGATTTTCTCGACAGTGGAAGACATTGGATTAAAGATTGTTTAGAACTGGGCCAAAGTCTCTTCCGGTGGTGGCACCTCCTCGGGCGCCAAGCCGGTACCAGCCGGGATCAAGCGACCAATGATTACATTCTCCTTCAAACCGCGGAGCTTGTCTAAGCCACCCTTCAAGGACATATCAATCAACACCTTGTTGGTGTGCTGGAAGGAAGCGGCCGAGAGGAAGGACGAGGTCGAGAGAGCCACCTCGGAGATACCAAGTAAGATCTCATCGCCCACCGCCTTCTCACCGCCCTTGTCGCTGACCGACAAGTTCTCTCGTTCAAAGTCGGCGCGTTCTACCACTTCACCTAAAGTAAAGTTGGTGGCACCAATATCCTTAATCTTCAAGCGCGAGAACATCTGGCGGATAATCAGCTCAATATGCTTGCGCGAGATCGAGACACCCTGCAATTCGTAAATAGCGTTAATTTCTTTAATGATGTAATCCTCGGTGGGCAAGCGACCGGCGAGCTTAGTTAAGTCGGTAAGGTCGGCCGAGCCGTCGGTAATAATCTCACCCTTCTTCACCGTGGAACCCATCTTCACCAAGACGGTACGCGACAGCGGCGCGGTGTACTCCACCACACTGCCGTCTTTACCCTTCTTCTTTTTCTGGGTTTCTAAAGTGGCGGCAATTCTGATCAAATATTCTTTACCATCATTCTTGACCTCCAAGACCTCACCATCCACTTCCGAGATAACGGCTTGATTCTTAGGACTGCGACGCTCGAAGATTTCTTCTACCCGTGGCAGACCGCCCACAATGTCCATACCACCGGTCGAGATACCTCCCGAGTGCTTGGTACGCATCGTCAGCTGAGTGCCCGGCTCACCAATCGCTTGGGCCGCTACCACACCCACCGGCTCACCCATTGCTACCAAGGTACCGCGACCGGTATCCTCACCATAACAAGAGCGGCAAACACCAGTTAAAGACTTACAAGCCAAGGGCGAGCGAACATGTGCGCTCTTCACGCCGGCCTCATCCACCTGACGAGCATCCTCGCGCGAGAGCAAGTGTCCCTTCTTGAAGACCACTTTACCCGCTTCATCCACTAAGTCCTTGAGTAAAATGCGACCCTTGATGGAGCGACCAATACCAGTGTCGAAGCCGACAATGTTGGACATGCTAATGAGGCGACCCTCATTGTCACCACAATCATTCTCGCGGACTACCAAGTCTTGCGACACATCCACCAACTTACGAGTCATATAACCAGCCTTGGCGGTGTTGAGCGCCACATCGGCGAGCGTTTTACGCGAGCCGTGAGTGGTAATGAAGTACTCCAAGGGCGATAGACCCTCCTTGTAAGACGGCACAATTGGGAAGTCAATATCTTCACCAGCCGGGTTAACAATAATACCCTTCATACCGGCCATCTGCGTAATCTGACCAATAGAACCGCGGGCTCCCGAGTGTAAAATGTCGGCCAAGGGACCGTCCTTCGGCAAAGAATCAGGAATTACTTTTTGAATTTCTAATTTAGCCTTAGTCCACAATTCAATAATCATGCGATAACGCTCAGTCGTTGAAAGTAGACCTTCTAAATACTCTCCCTCTACCCGATGAACATCGGTTCTCGCCCTCTTAACAATCTCTTCTTTCTCTACGGGTACGAGGACATCGTTATAACTGAAGGTAATACCAGAGCGCGTAGAGAACTTGAAGCCGAAGGTTTTAATCCGGTCCAAAATTTCTGGCATGCGGTCGAGTCCATAACGAGTAATTAAGTCTTCAATCAAGCGACTAATCTCCTTACTCTTAATCTCGTGATTAATAAAGAGGAAGTCGCTTGGTAAATTATTGTTGAAGAGAATGCGGCCAACAGTAGTCTCAAAGATTTGACCAGCCACCTCACCATACTTCTCGGGCTTGCCACCCATTAATTTAATTTTTGAGCGTAAGCCCACCTCGCCAAAGTCGTAGGCCATAATGGCTTGATTAGGAGTGGAGAAATATTTACCCTCACCCTTCTCACCGGCCATCGCCTTGGTTACCCAATAACAACCCAGAACAATATCGAGCTTCATGTTAACTACTGGGTCACCGGAGCCTGGCTTCAACAAGTTCTTGTTGGCGGCAATAATATCGCGGGCCTCGTCTTGTGCCTTTTCAGATAACGGTACGTGCACGGCCATTTGGTCACCGTCGAAGTCGGCGTTGAAGGCGGTACAAACAAGCGGGTGAATCTGAATGGCATTACCTTCAATGAGCACCGGCTGGAAGGCCTGAATACCCAAGCGGTGCAGAGTTGGCGCACGGTTTAAGAGTACGCGTTTATCTTTAATCACCTCTTCTAAAATCGCCCACACTTCCGGAATACCCTCATCGATAAGACGACCGGCACCACGGATGTTGAAGGCCAACTCTTGCTCTAAAATTTTAGAAATAACAAACGGTCGGAAGAGCTCTAGTGCCATGTGCTTAGGCAGACCACATTGCGAGATCTTAAGCTCCGGACCCACCACAATTACCGAGCGGCCCGAGTAGTCCACGCGCTTACCCAGCAAGTTCTGACGGAAGCGACCCTGCTTACCGCGGAGGGAGTCGGCCAAGGATTTAAGCGGTCGACGTTGAGCCTGATTAAGTACGCCTTCACTACCGCCACCCTTGCGAATGGAGTTGTCGATTAAGGCGTCTACCGCTTCTTGCAAAATACGCTTCTCGTTGCGCAAAATAACGTCAGGCGCATTTAAGTCTAAGAGCTTCTTTAAGCGATTGTTGCGGTTGATGACGCGACGATACAAGTCGTTGACATCAGAAGTAGCGTGGCGACCACCTTCAAGTGCCACCATTGGGCGCAGAGCGGGCGGGATCACCGGGATCACCTTCATGAAGATCCACTCGGGGCGAACACCGGAGCGCTTGAGGGTGCGGAATAAGTTTAAGCGACGTTGCATGCGCGCCCGATCTACGGCTGAAGCCTTCTCAATACTAGTATTCAACTGGGAGATCATGTCATCAATATCAATACTCTTGCAGATTTGATACAGGGCCTCGGCGCCAATGGACGCTTCAAAAATGGAACCATACTTAAGAGATAAGCGGTGATAAGAGACCTCATCTACCACCTGCCATGGGGTTAAAGATTCAACTTGGCGTTTGGCCTCGAGCAAGGCCTCTTTAAGGCGATCACGATCCGCCTCTTCATTCATACTCTTAACCTTGCTCTTGTACTCGGCGTCAATCTCCTTCAACACTCGGCCGCGCTCATTCTCGTTAATCGAGGTAATAATGTAGCCGGCAAAGTAAACCACCTTCTCTAAATCAGGAATGGAGAGATTCAAGACTAAACCTAAACGCGATGGAATATTGCGTAAGTACCAAATGTGCACTACCGGGGAGGCCAGCTCAATATGGCCCATGCGCTCACGACGGACAATGGAGCGGGTAACCTCCACGCCACACTTGTCGCAGATAATATCCTTGTAACGAATACGCTTGTACTTACCGCAGTAACACTCATAGTCACGCTCTGGACCGAAGATGCGCTCATCGAAGAGGCCACCGCGCTCCGCGCGGCCGGAACGGTAGTTAATAGTCTCGGGCTTGGTAACCTCGCCATAAGACCACTCCAAGATCCGCTCGGGTGAAGCCAACTTCAAAGACACAGCATTGAAGTCGGTCGGATTATTGACCTTGGTATTTACGGGGATGGGATTGCGTTTTGTTTCCATAAATAATTTATAAATTAATTAAATTTTCTTAAGGTCAACATCGAGTGCGAGACCGCGCAACTCGGCAAGCATCACATTGAAGGCCGCCGGCACATTAGGCGGACGAATCGGCGTCCCCTTCACAATCGAGTCGAAGGTGCTGGAGCGACCTACAATATCGTCGGACTTAACAGTTAACATCTCGCGCAAAGTATAAGCGGCGCCGTAACCCTCGAGGGCCCAGACTTCCATTTCTCCAAAGCGCTGACCGCCACCTTGTGAGCGACCACCCAATGGCTGTTGTGTAATAAGCGAGTACGGTCCAATCGAGCGCATGTGAATCTTGTCCTCCACCATGTGAGCGAGCTTCAAGATATACATGTGACCAATCGCAATCGGCTGCTCGAAGGCCTCACCCGTCTGACCATCAAAGAGAGTCACTTTACCCGACTTGTCGAAGCCGGCCGTTATCAACTCCTTCTCAATTTCTTCCGCGGTTACACC
>JAGORB010000029.1 GCA_018063065.1 Minisyncoccota bacterium | reverse complement strand
TAACTAAAGTTGCTAAGCAGTTATTGGCTAAAAATAATTTAAATAAAAAAGATGCCAGCTTGCGTTTAATAATGACGGGCGGGGAGAGTATGAATGGGATGACGGTGGGTGGTAAAAATACTTTAGCCATTTTAGTGGAAGGTAGTTACAATTTACCAGACCAAGTTTTTAAAACCGGCGGCAAATTAATTACCGTCGATTATGCGCGCTATTTCCCTCAAGCTAAGACCACTAGTTATTTACTCGCCGTGCAATTACAGCCACAGAAGATTAAAGCCGGCGCAGTAGAAATTTTATATGTAAATGAAGACAAAGTTTTAGAAGCTTCAACCAGCAACTTCTTCTTAGTTAAAAATAAAACCCTGATTACCGCTAAGGCCGGCGTACTCCCAGGGATTACGCGTGAAGCGGTAATTAAACTGGCTAAGAAGGCCGGATATAAAGTAGAAGAACGAGAAGTTAAGATGGCTGAACTTAAATCAGCTGACGAAGCCTTCATTACCGCTACCAACAAGGATGTGTGCCCAATTGTAAAAATTGATCAGTTAGAAATTGGTAACGGCCAAGTGGGGGAGGTAACTAAGGAGTTACTAACTAAGTATCGAGCGTTAATAAGTTAATCACCTAAAAACCCGCCAGAGGCGGGTTTTTAGGGTAATAGTAAACTTTAATTATTTAACGGCCTCTTTGAAGGCTTTAGCGGCGCGGAATTTGGGCACATTCATGGCGGCTACCTGGACGGTAGCGCCGGTGCGTGGATTCCGGGCGCTGCGAGCGGCACGCTTCTTTACCGAGAAGATGCCTAAGCCGGCAATTGAGACCTCGCCACCCTTCTTCAGAGTGCCGACGATCGATTCAATTACACCATCAACGGCTTGCTCGGCTTGCGCCTTGGTACCGCCGATAATCTCATGCACTTTATCAATAATCGCTTGCTTGTTCATAACCTATAGTTGTTAGGTTAATTGCTAAATACGACCTTAGATTCCACCTGGATATAATTATATATTTCAACGTATTTTTAGCAAGGTGGGTAAGTGTTATTGACATAACCACCATGATTTGTTATAATGATAGAAGAAGTTGAAATAAGGGTCCAAATAACTTATCAGAAAGTGAGGATAATCATGATCCGTATGCCTTGGCAACCCGGCATCTCCTATGACGTAGAGGTGGCAAGTGGGGTAGCAACCCTAGCGGATGGGGGAATGTATGGCTCACCTTCCTTCCCCGTTGAGGGTGTACCCGATGGGTACCACCATGTTTGTCACATGAAGAAGCAGCCCAGCTCCTATCATCGCATTTTGATGGAGGAACTGGGTAGGGCCGTCGAGCGTCAAAATCAAGAAGTCGACAACCAAGCCTTGGCCGAAACGGCCGGGGTATAGGAGGGAAGAGATGAAAATCTTATTTTCCCAGGAGGCAATGGAGATACTGAAAAAGGAAGGAGGGATCTATTCTCTCCCCTTAATGCAAGTAGTCCCCACTTTCGAGCCCACAGTTTTCTCTGTGCTTGCCCCAGAAGAAGATGTGGAACAGGCAAAATACTTCGAAACTATCCATTTTGGCGAGGGGGTCATCTAAATCAACTTAACAGGCCGAGGAGCAGTACTGCTCCTCGGCCTGAATTTGTTTCTTATTTTAACTTTATTGACAAATATTATATTTGTGATTATAATAAGAAAGGATTAAAAACATGTAAACCTGTGCCATTGTGGCTAAGGTAAAGGAAAACAACCGGAGGATAGTAGGATGAAAGCGGTAGGAGGGTGTATTTCAGTTGTGGCCTTGGTGTTTGTTATTTTACTTGGGTTGATGATGGGCGTTGGTTATATCCAATATAATCGCCATTGTGGCGGGTACCTCAAGCTCGCGGCTGACTCGAACACTATCGAGTTGGCCAAAGAGAATCTGACCAAAGCCATCGCTTATTGCGACAGTAACGACATGACCAGTGGTAATTCATCGGTCTTGTGGAACATTCCACAGAATGATGTTGGCTTTTGGTACCGCAATCTTAAATCCTCAATGGAGGAATTAGAGACGGTATCTCCCGCGACGACCCAACTAGAAAAAACCAACGTTCTTATGAAGTTGCGTGAGTCCTTGGTAGACAACGGGGAGAAGGGTACCTCGGTTACTGCTCCTAGTAACCTGAGTGTCTACCCTTACCAGAGGTTGGTCGTCCCTTTGTTTTGGACATTCGTAATTTTTCTCGTTATTGGCATCGTTGTAGTTGGCCTTGGATCTGAACTCTAGAAAACACACATCGGGTCGGGATGAATTTCATCCCGACCCGATTTTACTTTATATTTTTAGTTTTTTACCTGGCAAACTCTATTACTCGAGTTTCTCTCATTACCGTCACCTTAATCTCGCCTGGGTACTTGAGCTCTTGCTCAATGCGCAGCGCTATATCGCGCGCCAGCTTTCGAGCCTCGAGATCATTCATCTCTTCCGGCTTCACAAAGACGCGGATCTCGCGGCCGGCGGCAATGGCATACGTCTTCTCAATCCCTTTAAAGCCATTGGCAATATCCTCCAAGTCCTTAAGACGCTTCAAGTAATTCTCAATCGAGTCGCGGCGAGCGCCAGGGCGCGAGCCGGAGATAGTGTCGGCCACCTTCACGATAATAGACTCAATGGTCTCATAAGGATATTCCTCATGGTGAGCCTGCATGGCCTTAATAATCGCCTCACCAGCCCCAAACTTCTCTAGGATCCGGCGGCCAATCTCCACATGTGTACCCGGCACCTCATGATCCACGGCCTTACCAATATCGTGCAAGAGCGCGCCGGCTCGTGCCACGGCCAAGTCGGCACCCAGCTCCTCGGCCAACATGCCGGCCAAGTGTGACATCTCAATGGAGTGTTGCAAGACATTCTGCCCATAACTAGTGCGGAAGTGTAGGCGCCCCAGAATTAACAGAATTCTCGGATCGAGATTAATTACCCCCGCTTCATAAGCGGCCTCCTCACCCTTCTGCTTAATAATTTTAGAAATTTCTTCCTTGGCCTTCTCTACCAACTCCTCAATCTTGGCCGGTTGAATACGCCCGTCTTTAATTAAGTTCTCAAGAGCCACGCGGGCAATCTGCCGGCGCACGGGATCAAACGAGGAGAGGACGATAGAGCCCGGGGTGTCATCAATAATCACCTCCACACCCGTAGCTTTTTCAAAAGCCCTAATATTCCGGCCTTCTTTACCAATAATCTTGCCTTTAATGTCGTCCGAGGGAATATCCACCGTGGTCGACATTACCTCTGGCACCGTGCTGGTGGATAAGCGTTGAATAACCGTGGCCAAGATATCCTTGCCCCGCTTCTCTAGCTCCGTCTCGCCCATTAGCTCGAGTTTGCGACTGCGACTTAAGAGGTCATCAGCATTCTCGGTCTCCACTTGCTTCAAGAGCTCGGCCTTGGCCTCCTCGGCGGTCAATTTGCCCACGCGCTCTAACTCCTTCTTGCGCTCCAGGGCCATACCCTCCACTCTCTCCTTAATCTGCTTGATCTCCTCCACTTGGCGCTTAATATTCTCGGCCTCTTTATCAATATCAGTCTGGCGCTTGTCGAGGGTCTCATCCTTCTTGAGGAGGCGGTCCTCCAGCTTCTTTAAGC